>DATDTY010000018.1 GCA_035290625.1 Candidatus Nanoarchaeia archaeon | reverse complement strand
TCAACATCCCTATGTAGAGCGCTGAGCTCCTCCTCCCACCCCTCATGCTGCTGCTTAAACTGCTTCTCAAGCAGCCCAAGCTCCTTCTGATGCTGCTCAGTAACTTCATTAATCTTGCTCTCCAAATCCTGGGCTCTTCCTTTCAAACCCAAATTTTCCTGTGTCAGCAGCTCAATCCGCTGCATGTTATTTTCAAGAGCCAGCCGCAAGCCCTCATACCTTTGGTGATCCTGCCCCGCTTCCTCCTCCGCAATGCGCAACAGGTTCCTCAAATCCCTAATGACCTCAATGGCTTCTGTAGTGCTGTACCTCTCGTGAGGACTCTTCTTTTCAAGCGCCCGAATCACAGCACGTTGGTTCTCGCATCGCTCTGTAGCCTCTTGCAGCTCCGCTTTGAGCTCTTCACTATACCCCCTCAGCCCCCTTTCAGTATCAGCAAGTCTTTTCTTCTCTTGTCCTAAAGAATCCTGAAGCTCCTCAACAACATCCAGATTTCTGATGCGCGTGTATGTATCTTGAATAACATCATGAAGAAAACGATACCCTCCTGCAATCTTTCGTGCCCACCCAAACATAGTAACTGGAAAGCCAGGGAGCTTTAAAAGAATTGCGGAATCAGAGAAAGGTATTTAAACACACTTTGGGGAGGCTTAAGGGGAGATAGTGGAAACTGTCATGAAGAGAGGCCAGGTCACAGTCTACATAATCATAGGGCTGCTCATCCTTCTTGCCTTCTTTCTAGTCTTCTCGCTCATGCAAGCCCAGCTTGGCCAGAAGGAGATCCTGCAGCCAGAGGCTATTCCAATCAAGATCTACACAGACTCCTGCCTTTCCAACATTGCAAAGGACGCCATTACGATTCTTGGCACTAGAGGGGGCTACATCAACCTTCCTGCTGATATGCAGCTCGACCTCCAGAGCACCCTGTTCCCTTATCCGAGCATACGAACAGTCCCCCAGCACAGGAATCCCTCCAGAATTCCCTTCTGGTATTATACTGGATTTGATCACTCTCCGGAAACAAGAGGATCCATGGCCAGGGAGATCTCTCAGTATGTAGAGCAGAACATCATTGGCTGCCTTGACGACTTCTCTCCCTTCACCCAGCAGTTCACAATCACAACAGAAAGCCCCCCAACAGCAACAACAACCATAGGAGATGATGAGGTTACAGTTCAGCTCAACTATGTAGTCGAAGCAGAGCAGCAGCTCTCTGACAGGAAGACAGTCCTTCCTTCCTTTGAAGCAAAGGTTCCTGTCAAGCTCGGAAAAATCTTTGATCTTGCAAAAAAAATCATGAATGAAGAGAACGACAACCAGTATTTTGAGAATATTACCATTGACCTCATGGCGCTCAATCCTGAAATCCCCTTTACAGGGATTGATTTCCACTGCGGCAGGCGCAGGTGGGATCTCTTTGAAATAAAAGAAGGCCTCCAGGATGCGCTCAGGCAAGAGCTTGTCCGGATTAGGATCAAAGACACAGACTATCCTCCCTTTGAACAGCCCGAGGAGTTCTATGAGCAATATCGCGATTTGGCCTGGAATGACGATGGCGGCATCATTGGCCTTCCTTCTGAAGGCCTTCCTGAAGATGCCTATGATTATTTCCATTACCTCCTTGGCTTTGATATGGATGCAGAAAGGTATAGAGACCTTACTGTAGGGTTCCAATACGATCCAGAATGGGGAATGGACATCACAGGACGTCCAAGGAATGGCCGCTACCTTGAATCCCAGGTTGAGCGAGGCCAGAGCTTCTTAAGGTTCCTCTGCCTTAATCCCTACCATTTTACATATGATGTGCAATATCCCATAAAAGCATCAATCCGTGATGACTCAGCCTTCAATGGAGAAGGATTCATCTTCAGCTTTGCTTTCCCTGTCCTTGTTGACCACAACCAGCCTGGCAGGGAGTTTCTTGGAAGGAGCTTCTTTGACACCCCTGGCAGCTTTATCGGGACATGCACAGACATGGATGATCCCGGCCTTCCAGAATTTGATATCCGGGCCAGAGGCATTGACGACGCAGGATATAATGACGATCTAAGGGGAGCTGCTATCACCTATAGTTGCGGCATTTACGACTGTTCCCTTGGGCAGACAGATCAAGACAGGTTTGGGATAAATCGCCTTGTCACAAAGCTTCCAAGAAACTGCGGCAACGGAATCATGATCGCTGACAAGGAAGGATACCTCCAGGCAAAGCAGCAGATTGTTACAACAGACGCAAATCCATCACCTCTTCTTATGCTTAATCTCAAGAAGCTCAAAAGGCTGCCTTTCAGTGTCGTAAAGCACGAATACAATTCAGTGGATCCCCTTGCAGCCAGCAGGATAAGGCCTGAGGAGGACCTTGCTCCAAATGAGAAAGCCATCATCAGCATCCAGAGCATTGAAAACCCCCAGCATCTCCTGTTCAGGGAATTCCCTGTGGCTCAAGATCCTCTTGCTCCAGAGGCAGAGCTGAATCCCGAGTTCAGCTCCATTGACCTGATCCAGGAAGACGGAAGCTACCGCGTTGATATTGTCCTGATTGATGAGAATGCGCACGATCGGGTATTAGGCGGTTATCAAAATTTTACGTGGAATGTTCAATGGAGCGACATCGCAAGCGCAGACGAGCTTGTCTTCAATGTCATCGAATATCTTCCAACCCCGATTAATGATACGCAGGAATGGGAAATCCTGAATTTCCTTCAGGACGATGAAAGTTATAAAACAGAGATACCTCCTGAACTAAGATGAACCAGTCAACAAAATTCCAATGAAATCAATTGAAAATTTAAAAATGAAAAATTCAATGAAAACAAAATCAATGAAAAAACCAATTAAAAAATTAACTGGATGCAGAAATTAAAATCAATCAAAATCGCAATGAATGAGAATCAATATAACCCTAAACAATAAAAAAATTCCATGAAAACAGCATTGCAGTCCCTGGCATTCCTGATGATATTCTTAGTCATTATGCTGCCTGTTGAGTCAGCTGTTGCGCTGCAGGCAATCGAGGTAAAGGAAGGCTCAACCCCCCTCCTTCAGTCTCCGGCTTCCCTTGAAGTTACTCTTCCGGAGAACTACAACAGGAGAGAGCTCCTCATCCATGGAACAACGACGCCAGGCAGCACAGTAGACATCCTGGCTGGCGAGGACAGGCATCTTGTTGCTTCAATAACTCCTCAATCAACAGCAGATGGTTCCTTTGAATACATGCTGCGTACTTTGGAAGAAGGGGAAAACCTCATCACCCTGACAGCAACTGATCCGTCAGGCCAGCAAAGTTCAAGAGAATTCAGGGTGAATGTAGACACCCAAAACCCCGAGTACACGCTCTCTTCAATCCCAAGGCTCACTGCAGAAGAAAGCCTTGTGCTCACTGGAACAGTCAATGAGGAATCAACAATAACCTTCCTTCTCGAATCAGGAGCAGCAGTAACCATCCCGAAGCCCGAGAACCTGCAGCTCGAGGATGTTGCAGCAAACTCCCTAAAGCTCACGTGGGCTCCTGTTGAAGGCTACACCTATGTAGTTTACAGGAATAACGTCAGGATTGCCGTAACAACAACGCCGCAATTCATCGAGGCAAGCCTGAATGCAGGAACAACGTACACCTACCAGGTTGCAGCAGTCTTGCAATGCAATGAGGGTCCTCGCTCTGATCCTTTAGAAGCAGTAACGCTGAGCGGCGAGGCAAGAGAAACAACTGAGCAGGAAATACCTCTTGCCTGCGAAAACAGGCCAGAGCCTATTGCCATAACAGCAACTGGAGATTTTGAGCAGACATTAACGCTCAATCGTGGCGTCAATCGAGTCACTATCATCATTACAGACAGGGCAAATAACTCAGTAACAATCCAAAATCTGACTGCATTAGACCAGGATCCTCCAGTAATAGAGACAAGCAACATGGAGAGACTGGATCCAAGCTACTCGCAGGAAATCACGATAATAGGAAAAGTCAGCAAGAAGGCAACAGTACTGGCATTTGTCAATCAGCCAGACTTACCTTCTCCCTTGTTCACAGAGCCAGAGCAGACACTCTCAGACTTCATCAACACAGAAGACGTATTTTCAGTCGAGACTGATGAGAGTGGAAATTTCGCTCTGCCAGTAACCCTCAGGAGAGACCCAGACATCGCCCATACTGAACGAACAGCCCAGGATTCTTCCAGGCTGGGAATTCTTACCCAATCAGAATTCAGAAACGCAGTAACTCTTGTAGCAGTAGATGATGTTGGGTTGGAAAGCCAGCAGATCAGGGGGCAAATCCGCTATAGCCTCTGCGGCTCAGGAGGGGACTGGATCATCACGACTTCCAGCATCACTCCTGATGTGATTATCCCAAGGCTTGTTTTAGAGGGGCTTAGCCAGGTTGGCTTCAGCGCTGAGTTTGAGTGGGCAGGTCCAGGCGAGGATCAGGACGCAGTCCTGCAGACTCCAAGGCTTATCGACAGGCCTCTCTCCCAGGAGGACGCAGATAATTATGATGAAGAATGGGTAAGGCTTTCCAGGCCTCCATCGCTTGACAGCCCTACACGGACAAGCGCAGCCTATTTCCTCCTTGACATCAGGCAGCCCAGAAGGCAGGGAGATGAAACAACACTCAGCCTTGAAAACGAGATCTCAGACCACCGCCTGAATGAATGCACGATTCCAGGAACAGGCTGCTTGAAAATCCCGCTCATGCTTGAAATTCCTTATACCTACAGGGACACATATGCTCCTGTTAATCCTGTTGCAGGCAGTTCAGGGTTTTCAGGAACTCCTGGCAGAAACACTCAAGAATACCTCACTGGCCTCCAGCGCCAATGCTGGGATGTCGAGATTACCATAGACAGAAGGCTGCCTGCGGATGCGATTCCGAAAGCATTCCTAGAAGGCTCAGTGAATGTCCTTGAGTCTGCGATAGATATAATTGACACAGTCCTCAGGCCAGTGAATACAGCCAAGAAATGGGTCTTTATCGGCTGCTTAGGCTCATGGGCAGCATGGTGGGTCAAGAAAGCGACAGAGTGGTCAAGCTGCGTTGGCGTCTCACTTTCAGCAGGGATCCCTTCATGCACCCCTCATCCAGACGATCCCAATGATCCGTGCGCAAACTGCCTCCGTGCAAGAGGAGAGACAGCAAAATTCTGGGAAAAGACGCAGTGGATCTGTGATAGGATCATGTGCCCTGCTGCTCCGACTGTCCAGAAGTACGTCAGAGATGCAAAAAAGAACACGAATGAAGTTCCCTCTCATTGCTCCCAGCAACCTGTGACTGACGTGGACTGGGATTCCAAAAGAGGCGATGAAAAGTGGCAGGAGTACTGGAACCCTGACAATTTCCTTATCGAGGCTCGCCCCGGCAGCGGTCCAAATAACGTCGGCTCAAACATCAATCAGCAATACTGCGAATACGAATACATCAAAGAGTATGATTCTGTTGCTGTTGGTCTCAATGAGTTCAAGGAGAGCTACTGCTTGACCCCTGCAGGAAAAGAGGATGCAAAATGCGGCGGCTTGCAGGTATTTCCAAGGCTCATTCGAGGAGTCTGCACAGGCCAAACCAATGAAAGGCTGGTCATTGCAACAAGCGCAGTCGGCCAAAGGGATACAAGTTACTGGGTGATTGATGCTGATCCACAGTCAGGCGACGGCTCTATCCAAGCAGCCTGGGAAGGAGAGTATAATGCTGAATTTAGATGCGACAACGAAAACAGCCAGCTTGAGCGCTGCGATATTGGAAATACGATTGCAAACTATGTGAAGAAGAAAGAGGCAAGCCCAGTATTGCGGGTCAGGGAAAGTTTGGGAACACATATCAGCGGAGGTGCATTCTGCGCAACAAGACCACGGGGTGCTGGAGAAGATGCCGAGGAATTCATTCCATATGAGGAACAGCCACAAATTTTCCAGAGAAAGGTGCCTCTCGGAGTCTATGAGCAGGTCTGCGCTGAGGCAAAGGACTATGTCATTGATCCGACCTCAGACTTAATCTCTGCATTCCAGAGCATTTGCCTGACAGCAATCAGCGAGTACCTCAACCACTACAAGCAGATTTTGCTCATGGTCAAGAACTGCTTCAACACAATCTTAGTTACAGGTGATGGATCTGCAGGAATCTGCAAGCAGGTTCTCTCCATTTATATCTGCGATCTGATTTACTTTGCAATAAAGTGCATCATTGAGAAAGCAGGCCGTGGATTTGGAGGCTCCAGGTCAGAGGTTCGCGGCGGGTTCTCAGGCTTCCTGAGCTATATCTCAAATTCAGGAGCGCAGACGCAAAACAAGATACGCTCAAGGTATGGATCAACCGGAATCTATCGCTCCCTTTTCCTTGAGAGAAAGCTTGTCCATGCAACCTGCCGATTTGCATTTACAGGAGACTGGGATTACAACATTGAAGGATTATTAGAGCAGGAAGTCCAGGTTCCGATTGCCACAACCTGCTACATCACAGGAACAAGGAGATTCCTGACAAAAGACCCATCGCAGCAAGGCAGGGCATCATTCCTCTACCATCTTGGAGTCTTTATCGTTGCAGGAGCGCCAGAAACAACCTACAAGGTCCAGCTTGTCTGCTCAGGAGAAAACACCTGTGACTCAGATATTGATCCGAACGGAAACGACTGCGACTGCCTGCATTTTAGGGATGGAGAGCAGGTAATCCAAGTCAGGGCAGGCCCGGGAAGGCTGCGGCAGGGCGAGACAATCAATGTTGAAGAGTTCAGGGAAGAAGAAAGGCCCTACCGCTATGATAAGGCGAGGATCCTCATCTCTTACCCCCGCGGTGGAAACTCGGACCAGGAGGTCAGGGATGAGGAATGTGCTGTGGTCAACCTTCCCAACATCGGAGGCCCTCCGCCTGCAGACTGCGGCTTTGAAGGATGGGAATACCACTGCGCATTTGACTTCGGCAGATACGGAGTTGCCTATTTCGACCAGAACGTAAGGCTGAAAGACGAGGGCCAGCCTGGATTCTTTTTAGGAGAGACAATCGAGCTTGACGGCGCAATTGTCAAGAACTCGCCTTCAGAAACCCCACAGCAGACCATGTACATGAAATACACCCTTTATGGTAATAGGGAAAACCGTCAGGAGCAAATTCTAGAAAATATCATACCGCTCACAGCAGACGGCACAATTCCGTTTGCAAGCGGCATTCCTGGAGGACCGTTCCCTGGGTTCAAAATAGTCAGCACACCTACAAACCTGCAAAACCGAGACTTGAATCCATTTGAAACCTCGGCTCAAGCAACGGCAATTCAGCAAAGAGGCATCCAAGCAGCAAATGAGCCAATAACAGTAGAATTCAGCAACCCACTGGCTCAGTTTATTGGATTTAGAATTACTATTACAAAGAATGACGGTCAATACACATTAAATTCAGAGAATTCGTGTTTTAATACTCAAACAACAAGAACTGCAACAACTGAAGACCTTGCTGCTGGAGTCCAATGCACATTTACAGAGAATGGGCAAGCACAAACTATAACCTTGCGTGGCTCGTTCACTGATACTGCAAATACTATCCCCCTCACAATTTCCCTCCAACCAAGACGACCGCAGCCAGAAGGCAGCCACAAAACCCTCACCCTCCGCATTTCCCTTCATTATGCAAGCGAGGAGCCTGGCCATACCTTTGACCCCTCAATCATCAGGTGGAACGGAGCAGAGCAGGCCCGTGAGTTTCCTATTGCAGTTAATAATCGACCGCTCGATGCTTCTTATCAGGTGGTTCAAGGTGCGACTTTGCTTGGCTGCGCTATAGGAAGTTTGCTTACAGCAGAGTGCGGATGCGGCAGCTTAAGATGCGGCGGCGGAAACAACGAATACTGCTGCAATAGTGGAGCTCCTTACTGCAGAAGAGGCACTGTATGCAACCGTGATCCACCTTTAGACACAGGAATAACTTATTCAATAGAATACAATGGAGAGGAGCAAAATGAGGGCCCAGTAAATATTCCTCTTGGCCAGACCTTCACCTTCAAAGCAAATAATATTCGCGATGATGATCCAGGAATCTACAAAGTTGAATTCATCCTTGGAAATAATGTGAGAAACCTAAGGCAGACCTGGGCGCCCTATCTCAACAGTGTGGACTATGAAGCACCAATCACCACAGACGGACTTATTGATGGCAGCACGTATGAAACAAAATTAAAAATCACTGACGGCGATGGAAATATAAGAGATACTACTACACCAAGGAGCATACAGATCACAGCTCCAGCAACAACGTAACCATGCAGTCCTTCCGTATCATCAAGTCATCGAAGCATCTTTTCCTTATCTGCCTCCTCTTGGACATCTTCTTCATCATTGCAGCGGCTTTCAGTATCGGCATGTTCTACCCAAAGATGATTGATGAGCTCGTTACCTTGACAGAGTTTGTAGGAACAGCCCAGCCAACATTAGAGCAGCTCCAGGCAGTGCAGGCCAATCAAGAGCTCTTTCAGCAGGCCTACAATAATGTTGTAAGGTATTTCTTCTTCATGGTGTTCGGAATATATCTCTCATACTCAGCATTGCAGGGCATTGCCTGGAAGATAGCCCTTAAAAAGATAAAGAAGAAGCTAACCCTCATAACCTATCTGAGAAGATTCTTTGCTCTAAACATATTCTGGTCCATCCTCTTCCTCCTCTTCGGAGCATTATACGTGCAGTTATCCTTCACCAATGCAGCAATCTTAGGAAAAGGCCCAACAGCTCTTAATATCGTCTTCACCTTACTATCCATGTTCTTCTTTTACTTTTTATTGATCTCCTGCACACAGGCATTCAGCCTTGGAATCTTCAAAAACCTGAAAACCCTGATCAAAAGAGGAACAGAACTCTTCAAAAAAGCTTACAGAGCATACGCAGCAATCCTCTTCATCCTTGTTTTTTGCATATTTTTTATCGATTATGTAAACGGATTTGCAGTCATTGGAGTTCTCTTAATCTCCATCATCCTGTTAGAATTTCTAAGATGGGAGTTCGCAGTCAAAACTTCCCAAGGCTGACCTGGCCCTTCCTCTTCCCATCAGGAACAGCCTCAATCTCCTGCCCAACCTGCTTTTTGACACGAAGTGCTGTCTCTTTTCCAAGAAGCTGGGATAAGGTGGTAAGGCCTGCGTTTTTCACATCTCCAATATCTTTAATCCCGAAATTGAACAGCTTTCTTGCCCTTACCCTTCCAATCCCCTCAAGCCTGAGCAAAGGGAGAAGCTCTGATTTCACTCCATACTTGAGCCGTATCCTCACCTCAGCAGCCTTCTTCTGAAACTCCCGTTTCTTCAAAATCTTTGCAAATTCCTCAAATGCGTACAGAAGCCAGTCTGCAGTTGCAAGCTTTACGCGCGTCTCTCCAGGCCTGATACGATGCTCATTAAGCAGATAGTCATCATCCTTCTCTTCCATCCAGTCCATGAAGAACATTGCAGTCTTCACAGAATCAATGAACTCATCATACTCAGGATCAAAGAGGTTTGGCTCTGAAACAAGCAGCTGAACCCCGCCAAGCTTCTCCTGCAGCAGATCAAATTCCTTCTGCCTGTGCCTCAGTAATGGCCGCAATTCAAGTGTCCACGAAATTGCCTGCGCCAACCCAAACTCTGTCGCTTCCTTTCCCCCCATGCACTCGAGGAAGTGGTGAGCTGTTTGCGGATCAAGGTACAGCTCAGCAACCCTTTTTCCAAGAGCAGTTGCCTCATACCGTCTATTCTCTGCCTTCTTAAGCGACGATGCAGGCATAAACTCTGCGCTCTCAGCCTCAATAAACCCCCATCGCTCCAGCAGCCCGAGCATCTTCTCAATCTTCTTCTGGAGGCTGGCCATATCCCTGTATTGATGCGCCCAGAACGTCTTCCCAAAAAAGCTAAGAATGCCTTGCTTGTCTCCGGCAAATCCTGCTGAAATCAGGGAAAGGAGGTATGTCCTGAGCACAGGCTCAACTGCCAATTTCGAGTAGAGCGGCTCTGCCTGGCCCTGGAGATACCTCTCAAATAGCTTCTCAGCCTCGGCCTGTGTTCCTGCAATCAGCAGCGCCTCTCCAACCTTGTCATACTTCGGCCTTCCTGCCCTTCCTGCCATCTGCATATAATCCAGGACAGGTATCCACTGCATGCCGTATTTTCCCCCATATCTCTGCACACCCTTGATGATTGAGCGGAATGCCGGAATGTCTATGCCGTACGCCAAAGTCGGGGTCGAGCAAATAACCTTAATCAAACCGTTCCTGAATCCATCCTCGACCCTTTCCCTCTGGCCATGGGTAAGCCCTGCATGGTGGTATGCAATGCCTCGCTTCACACAATATGCCAGCCTCCTGCATTGCTCAGTCGGTTTTCCCAAATCGTGCAGGATCTCCTCTGAAAGCTCAGCAAGCTCCTTGCTCTCGCTCCCAAGGCTCCTGCTGATATCCTCTGCAGTCTTCTCTGCGCTTGGCTTCGTTGACAAAAATATCAGGGCTTGCTTGCCCTTCTGAAGCGTATCTTCCACAATGTGCTGGATAGGATCCTTCATGTGCCATAAAGAAGCATAGCCCTTTTAAAAACCCGGGTGTTTTATGGGGCTCTGTAGAAAGTCTCGCTCCGCGATTGCCGCCAGCTCGGCTCTTGCAAGTTTCATTTAGGAGCGGCACCTCCCCGAAGGGGGCAACTCCCTCCGCTTCCGAATTTCTTTCCTGGTCGAGCCTCGCAAAAATGGCGGCAATATCGACTTTCTACTGAGCCTGTTTTATGGGAATGTTTTATAAAACCCAACATATTCACTTCAGGCATGTCCTCATTGTCTTCGCTGGATATCTTCATATTTCGCAGCGGGGAAAGGCAGCGTTTCCAAGGAGAAACCCTCGAAGTAAGCAGGGCTGCCCATGTGAACACCCGCGGCCAGCAAACTCTTCTGGAGCAAGGGAATAATCTCTTGCATCCACCGTATGACTCTATACTGGCAATCCACTCAGGCTATCCGCGAACAAAAGAGACCATTGAATACTTTTTTGGTGGCGCGGAGATACATCTTGATGCTATCTCATATAAAGAGGATCATAGGACAGGCCTTGATGCCATCCTTGAGGCAAAGAAGCTGCTTGGCACTGATCAGTATCACCAATATTACCCCCGCCTCCAGGAAGGCAACATAAGCGGCTATATACTCTCCTGGGCCACAACCCATTATTTTCCTTCGAAGATTGATGGCATTCCATCCCGGATGGAAGGCTTATGCGGAGCTGCAATGGCTCTTGCAATCCTTGAAAACGTCAACGAGGCTCTTTTGGAATATGCTGGAAACCCAATTCCTGCTCGTCGCATCCTTATGATAGCAAGCCACATGCCGCTTGTTGATCTTGCTGCTCAGGCTCTGCTTGGCTTCATCTATAAGGAAACAGGCAGCCTTCCAGAAGTCCATCTCGCAGAGCAGGATGGGCTGCCGTTTCTGAAAAAAGGTGAATTCATCCAAAGCCACATCGACTATGCAGGCTGCTTATCTGTTACAGAACAGTTCCCATGGAAGATTCACAACACCCTCATCAGCCGTTCTGCCAACGACATCTCAACAATCGTGGATACTCTCAAGCTTCATACAACCAACACAGAACGCTTCAGCGGCGATATTTCAGAGCAGCAACGCTCAGCATGAAGAGCAGGCCAAGGGGGATGCCTAAATAAATAATTCTTGTTGGCTGTCCTCCTGAAATATAAACAACAACCCGATCCTGTGAGCGAGTGCTCTCATCAGCCGCAAGCCGAGCTTCAGCAAAGGTATAGTATTGTCCATCCTTAACATCTGGAATCCTGATCTGCCTCGTAAATGATGATTCCATCCCTGTGACAGCAAAGGTGTCCTCTCGGTAGCTGAGGTCATGGAAGTCCTTGTCTTGGATTGAATAGAAGATGATCACATCAGCAGGATAGCTCTGCTGGCTGGACCGCAACCTTATCTCCAAGGTCACAGTATCTCCTGGAGCATGCCTCCTGATGCTGCCAGTCTCCTTGATATCCAGCGAAAGCTGCTCCTCCTTCACAAGAAAGCCAGTAATCTCTGCAGTAAAAAGCACAGCATACGCTAGCAGCGTTCCTATCAGAAAAACAAGAAATACTTTGTGATCATCCATTCCCCTCTCTTGAGAAACCAGATTTATAAATCTAGCGGTAATGTTGAGCAAAGCCGTTAACTTCCTCAAGGCTTTTTGCAAAGGGAAGGGTAGCGTCACTATTGTGAGCACCTTAAAAACAGGAAGGCGCATTGACCGAGGGGTTGTTCTCCATCCGGGAGATGTCAATGGAGCAAATAGTATCGCGTGCGAACCGACGCTACCCCGAACGCAAGCGAGCCTTTGCAAAAAGCCTAAGAACTAAAAAATCTACTTAACAGGTAATGCGGGAGGCAGGATTCGAACCTGCGAACGGACTAACCGACAGGATGCCTTATCTCCTACTTTCCTTGTCTCGTATCTTAAGTCCTGCGCATTTGACCAGGCTTTGCTACTCCCGCAGTTTACAACGAAAAAGGTTTTGCGTTTAAAAGAGTTGCGGCTGGATGGTGGCATTGAAAAGTTGCTCGCTTCGCTCGGCAGCGCCAGTACTCAAAAATGCTTCGCATTTTTGGTCGCTCCTGCGGAGCAGTTCGCCATGAGCTATTCGGTCAGAATAGCGACATTCCCCGAAGGGGGCAACTCCCTTGTCGCTGTGCCGCCGCTCCGTTATAATGGCTCACAAGAGGGCGCTGCATGACTTTTCAATGCCACCGGCTGGATGGTTTGCCCGGGTTCAGGCTTTCTTCGGTTTCGGAGCAGGAGGCATCCTAGCACGTTTTCTTCTCTCACCCCTTCCTTTTCTCATCAGTATGAGCACCAATAACATAATAATCACAATCAACAAGACGATCACAATCAGTGCCCCCCCAAGCAACCCTATAAACAAGAGTGTCCTATCCGCTTCCAGAGGAGAATATCTCTCAGCTGGTTTTTCTTCAACCTTTTCCTTGAAGACAACTCTGAATGAATCCTCACTCTCTGCGCGTTCATCCCCATAATAAATCTCAGCATGGAAGAAGTACCCCCCTTCCATATCAGGTGCAGGCAATTCCCTCTCCACGATGCGGTTTAATGGAACTGCTATCATCTCATATTTTCCTTCTATAATCTCCCCCCCTTCATCCTTTATGGAATAATTCAAGTACACGTCAACAGGCAGCTCTCCGAAGTTGAGCATGGCTATACTCGCTTTTACAGGCTCGCCCTTCCCTACCTCTTTTGTAAGCACATCTGTCTTGATATCAAACAATGGCTTCTTGCTGACATTTATAGCAAGAGGAACTGTCTTAGCCAATGAGCCCGCCACCACTGTAATATCCCCTTCAAACAGCCCTTCTTTAGACCCTGTAAATGCAACCTTTATCATCTGCTCATCATTGTAGTTTGCAAGACTAAATTCGTAAATATTCAATAACACCAGATCCTGCAGGTCATCGTTTTTAATGCTAAACTCCAGGGGCTGTGAGCCGGTATTCCGTATAGACATCTCTTGCACCTTTGTTTGGCCCGGAAGCAGCTCTATCCTGAAAGAAGAGGGAATGACCTCAAAGCTCCGCCTTTCAGGCCCTGCTCCGCCTCCTGCGTCTCCGCTTGGGGCTTCAGCTGCGGCAGCAGCCTGGGCAGTGACTTCAGTGGTGTAAGAGAACCCTGTATTGGATCTGTAATTCGTTGAACTTGGAGACCCGGTTATAATCTGGCCTGACACAATAGAGGTCTTATAATTATCAGAAGCCGCATCATCTGTCCCTCCTCCGCCAACCACTATACTTGTATCGTAATTCGTGCTGCCAGTCGATGCAGAGAAAGCTAGCGGAATAGCTAGCAGCGCTAGAGATATTGCAAGCAATACTGTCCTTTTCATACCCTCTCCCCAATGTTATGAAATGATACGGCTCTGAATATGATCTCTACGTAACCTCCTGATTCCTGCATATCCGTATATCATCCAATAATCCAACTCGGCCATTAACTGCATGCAGTAATGATCCCTCCCACCACTGTTATTGTTGTTGTGCTTGCGCAGCTTCCTGTAAATCCGACTGATGCGTTTGCAATATACCCCGTAGAATTGACCTGACCGAACACATCCAGTTTAGTCGTTGGTGTTGATGTTCCAATCCCTACCTTTCCTGCGCTATCAATCCTAAACCTTTCAATGCCAGCTGTAGAGAATAGGAAATCGGTCTGGTTCAGTTTTAAGGATAAAGTGCCTGTTGTATTGGCAATCTTAAATTCATCTGCCTGGAGAGTTCCATGAGCCTTAATGCCTCTGAGATACTGCGTTCTTATTTCATCCGGTGATAACGCTCTTTTATAAATCATAGGCTCATCAATTGTGCCGTTGAAGTCTGCTGTGCCTAATGCCTCGCCATACACACCAACAACCAGACCCGTCCCGCTATTAATTGTCCCGCCAGAGTTTACAGCTATGCTGCCTCCTCCCTTTCGAGAGCCATTCAGATACACATCAACATTCCCTGTTCTGTTTACCACAGCAGCAACATGGATCCATTGGTTGGAAAGATCTCCAATATTCACAGTTATGGTTGTTGCGGTTCCTGAATCATTATTCAATTGAAACCGTATTGGGTCTCCAGCAACACTCCCTCTATAATCAAGTATAAATCCCTCACCGTCAGCGCTATAGGGATTGCCTGTCCCCATTATCCCCATAAACTTGTCAGCATTTGCTGGTTTGATCCACGCCAAGAGCGTAAACTCATTAACCTGATCCAGCTCAGCTACTAAATCCCTTCCTGAATCTATATAATCGCCAGATCCATAAAAATTGCATCCAACCCCATACTTTCCATACGTTGAATTGCAGACAACCCCTCCTACCATGAGCCCGTCATTTCCGTAAGGGCTATAATCATACTGTTGGTTCGTTGTCTCATTTGTGTTGAATGGCAGATACAAAGCTAATCCATCATCACTCCCGTAGACTGGCTGTATCACTCCCTCAGTTGCATAGATATAAGATGTTCCAGTGACATTCAAATCCCCAACAACAGTCACTTTTCCTCCAGGCATCAAGGCGAGATCTTCTCCTGCAGGGGTGGTGATATCTTGGGTGACTCCTGAAAAATTCACCCCGCCGTACATCATCCCTCCGCCAATGTGGAGCTTCCAGGGATCCCACGGAGCAGTTCGGTGGTAGAGTATCATCCTCTGAAGAAGGAAATTTGCAGGCAGGGGATTGGTGCCGTATAATGTTACCCTCAAGCCCCGGATACCACTGCTTGTATCAGAAAGGCCGGTAAGGCTCGGGGAAAGCCAGACATCATTTGAGCCGGTGCTGTTATACGTTGTGTTCGTTGCGAGAACCCATTCATCGCTGGAATTATACAATTCCACAGAAATCCTGTTGGGGTTTGCAGCAGCTGTAGACCTAAATGTAAGCCCAAGATTGAATTTGCTGCTGGCCTTGGCAGTAATCGGATTGCTTGTCAAATTAACATCTATTATTATTGGATAGGGGGATCCGCCAGAATTAAATTGCGCCCACGTTGCATCATCACGGAAAATATTGTTGATTGATGTTCCGCCCTCAACAGCTGGAGAAACAGATATGTTATCTGCAAACATATCAGCGTATGCAAGCTCGTCCTGGTAATCCTGCATAATCACATACTGCAAGTCCGGCCATCGTGGAATCCAGAGGTTCTGTGTAACAGCCTCCCTGTCAGGAGCCGCAATGCGAAACCCTGCGTCAAACACTCCTGAGATATTTACATCATTAAAGTTTGTTCTCCCTGTTGTATTCAGCTCTCCAAGAATCAGGGTATTGCCTGATACATTCATAGTCCCGGCTACGGTTAATGTATGGGATGGCGCTGTTGTTCCAATGCCTACTTTGTCCCTCACATACAATCCGCCAGTCACATTCACATCGCTGAAATTAGCAATGCCAGTGATCTTCACATTTGATATATTCAAATACCCTGTTATGTTTGATAAGCTGTTAAAGAACCCCAAACTCCTCATAGAAACATTCAAAAGTGAATCAGCATTGTCTGCATACGCCTTCACAGAAGCATTCAGATTGGCAGCTTCAGTTCTTGCATAAGCCTGTGCTGATGCATTAAGGTTCGTGTCTTCTGATCTGAAGGAATTATTTAAGGAAGTGTTCAATAAAATAACCTCGCTCCTTGCATACTCTTTCATAGAAGCGTTAAGGTTCGTGTCTTCTGATCTGAAAGAATTATTCAGGGAAGTATTAAGGCTGGATATTTCGCTTGCCATAGCGGAAACAATCTCAGCAGACGTATTTCCAAAAACATGCCCTTCGTCAACAAAAGAAGCATTGATAGAAATAATTCCATTTATGATGGTTATATTACTGGAATTGCCGAATTGCTCCCATATCTCTGCCGTGGTATTGCCATGCTTCTGGTAATCTCTTAAGATGGTTGTGTTGTCCAAGGCAGAGGCAATCTCTGATGTGGTATTGCCCTTTGTATCAGTCAGCTCAGTAAATACGTTATAGATGTCAGTCCCGTTAATCAGGTACTGGGTTGCGTTAACGCTTCCATTGACATCCAGCCGAGATGATGGCCCGGATGTGCCAATGCCAACAAAATCTGAAAAAACCTTTAAGATAATGTTTGCGCCAGCTTTCAACCATGAAGTAGAGTTAACATTCCCGGTAGTTGCATCTATCATCTCAGCAGAAGTGTTTCCGCCTGCTGCATCCCCTGCCCTCAGGAACGTTTCATTGATAGAAATAACCCCATCTCTGATCGTGACATTGCTTGAGTTAAGGAACTGCTCCCGTATCTCTGCCGTTGTGTTGCCAACCCTGCTTGATATATTCCTGTAATTATCATCCAATAATTGGGTCAGATTGACTTCGCTTTTGAAATACCCTTGATACTCCCGAACAATGCTCGTGTTGTCCAGGGCAGAAGCCATTTCAGTAGTAGTATTCCCTCCTCCGCTGCTAATCCCCGTCAGCAGGCTTCCATCTCCAATAAACTGTGCTGCTGTTATGTTCCCAGTTACATTCAGGTTCTCAACAACTGTAAGGTTCTGGGTTGCGTTCACATTCCCCTTCAATGATATCCATCCATCAGTGCTTGCGAGCTCATACGCGACAAAAGAGCGGAATGCCCACGGATTTGTTGTTAAGTTTATCCTCGGTGTCATCTCTGCATCGCTCTCTACCTTGATTCCAAGGTAATAACTCTGGTCAAATTCAAGGTTCATGGAAGTTTTTCTGCCAAGGTCAGCATCATACACCCCGCTCACGGTTGTGATATTGTGGCTCTCATTCCACAATCCCGTGCCGCCGCTTGAGACATTATACAGGGTAAACACAAACCCATAGGTCCCGTCAGAGACTGCTGCATTTGCTGCATTTGTCAGTTTTCCCTGGATATTTATCACTCGGGGAATAGTTGCTGTTGATACAGAGATCAGGCTGGGATCGACGATATAGTCGATCTCGATTGTTCCATCAAGGACTTTTATATCAACAGTTGCTGTGCTTTCTGACAATCCTATAAGGGGCATCGTATAGCTGTTTTCTGCGGTTATGTTTCCAATTGATGCTATGATCCCCTCTCCGTTCTCAGTATAAACCTCCAGAGAAGCTGAGCTGTTGCCGGCAGATCTTGCGTATAGGGTTATGTCTTTTGCAGAGTCAAGCGGCTGTTCAAATGTGGCCCTAACATAATGGTTTGGAGGGATGGGCTCAGACCAGATTCCTTCCTGTTCCTTAACGCTTTCATATATATCGCTTACAACAGCCTTATTCTCATCCAGGTGCTCAGCCTTTGTTATAATGACGATTTCATAAACCTGCTCGCTCAGATGAGGAACGACCCATTCTATGCGCTCATACAATCCGTCTCCATCATTATCATATGCTGTGAACTCGCTTTCCTGCTTAAGTCCGTCAACACTATGATACAGCTTTATCTTTCTCTCATCACTAACCTCAAAAGGAAGCTCTGAGAAAGCCAGTACATTCTCATACCCAACCTCATCAGGCCCGATAACGGTTATCTCCTTGGATCTTCCATCTATCCTGCGCTCCTCTGCATACGGGGCATCAGTATAATATTCAATGACAAATTCATCCTCCTCTTCAACCGCTTCCCCGTCTATGTTCACAGTGATATTCTCTTTCTCCTGCTCCTGAACCACTTCAACAGCCCTTCCCGTGATCCTGTTGGCTCCTGAAATGGATGCAAAAAATCTCGAAATCAATCCAGAACCCCCTGATATGCTGTCCTCACTGACTGCCTGGCCGGTTATAATGGCAGGAACCTCTTGTACTTCTCTTTCATTTTGAACAGCAATCTCAAGCTCTCTTTCCTCGCCAGTCAGCTCATTCACCTTCCTGACAGAAATATTTCCCGCTAATCTTGGAAGCTCAGTGCTTATGTTCTCCCTGCCCTTCTCTCCTCTGATCCTCTTAACCCATTTTACAGGTTTGCCAATCCTGGCAGAACTCTGAAAAGTCTCTCCTTCTATTCTCTGTCTTGCAATTCTGCTTACAGAAACCTCAACAAGAGGCGAAACCGCAACATCAATGCTGTCATTAGCTATAAAGAAGATATACCGCGTTCCTTCAAACCCCGGCTCAGGCAGCAGCGTAACCAGGTCCCCTTCGATCACGACAGACAAATTATCCGCCTTATATGACGAGAAGGTCAGGGAGTCGTTGTCGGGATCAAGCGCATAATCACTCAACTTCAAAGAAAGATTCGTGCCCATCATCATAGTCTGGTTGGGAATGCCGGCAAAAATAGGTGGTTTATTGAGAACCTCCCTCTCAATGGAATAGGAAATGCCGTCTATATGCACATAAGTGCCATTAATCTCAAAAACAAGAACATATGAGCTGCTGTTGAATCCGGCTACATCGCAGGTATCAATGCACGCATTGCTGAAAGTGGTCCTTTCCAGAACGGATGCCGGCGTTGGTGCAGAACCCCTATCTTCCTGAACCCGAGTGATATTTGCTGAAGTGATATTTGTTTGGATGCTTGTCTCATTTGAAAAACCAGTGTTGGCTGATAGGTTTAACATCGTTTCATTAGACGTCGTTTCATTGGCAAAACTCTCATTGGGAACAGCTGCGCCAGTTACTATCCATAATCCTTTTTCCTCTAATCTGCTGCTGTCAAAAATCAGGTAGCGCCCATCTGATCCCTCAATAAATATCTTAGCGCTTCCAGTCTTTGCTATGCTTCCGCTCACTGCAATATGGACTATCTCCTGCGGGTGCTCTACCAGCCAAAGAGCATCAGAGCTTTCATTTATCTCCCATCCCACTTCCTGGGAATATGTCGTTGTTCGCTTTGCAACAATATACCCTGTAGGATCAAGCCTCCAAAAAAGCGGCGTAAATAAGAAAACAGCCAGAATCAGGCCGAGCAATGAAGCATAGACCATCCTTCGAGATGCGTTTGCCCCGCTCTTGCCCTTTTCCACGCTCCTTATTGCCGCTGCATTCCTCATGGAGCGCCCCTCTTCTTTGAAAGAAAGTTCTTCTCAGACAGATACGCCATGCAGATTGTCCTTACAACTTCAGCATTCGTGCCGCCAAGAATTCCTTTGAGATTGCTGATTATCCCAAGCTGCTCTCTTGTGAACTTTACATGTATCTTTGCGGATCCTATCTCTTTAGTACCCATTATGTATCCTAAAAGCTACATATAAGGTAATTTATATATAAAGATTTCTATCCGGCAGCTCTGCTGAAATCCGGTGCAGTGCCCATTCGCGAGGTCAGTATTCCAAAGAATGAGCATCGACAAGGGGGTTGCCACCTTCGGGGATATGTCGATATATTCGTAAACGTGCCGAGACCGAGCTGCTCCGAAGGAGCGACCAAAAATACAAAGCATTTTTGAGTACCGGCACTGCCGCGAAGCGAAGGATTTCGGCAGAGCCTATCCAGGCAGGCCCATTCAGAAAACAATGTTAAGGTCAGGCCGAGCTTAACCTATTACAGAACCAAGCGTGAAACCCTCAGAAATAAAGCCATAAACTGTTTTAGTAATTCACCAGAATCTCAATATCATGCCCAAAGATATTCTTAAGGTTTTCAAAGATCGGCTCCTTGATAAAGACCTTGGGTGGAATAGTCACCTTGGCAAGATCCTTCTCAAATTCTTCAAGATTTGACGTTGCCAGCGCTCCCAGGCTTCCATCTTCTTTGATCTTCGCCTTGGAAATCTGCTTCTGCTCAGCATCGATATCATGGATGATGAATGCCTGCTCTCCAAGCAGGATGACATCTGCAAACTTCTCCCCGTACTTCACCCTGACTTTGGCCCGCTCAATCTCTCTCCCGCGCCTTCGCTGCATATGCTCTACCATATACCTGATGAAGCCTCCTGAGTCCTTCTTCAGCTTCTCAACCTCCTGCTTCGTAAGCTTCTTGGCGTCATAATCCTTCTTTGCCTTCAGCAGATCCTTCAGCATCCTCAGATGCCTTGCAGGAATCCTTCCCTGGATCACAAACTTGTCCTCAAATGCAGCAACAAGATCCTTGTCGGCAACCCCTTCTACTCCTTCAAGCCGCAACGCATCCCGTGTTGTGCCAAGAATGCTGTCAGAGAGATGGACCATGCTCTCAGCCTCGCGCATCTCATCAATCTGGCCAAAGAGCTTCTTGATCCGTTTCAGGAAGCTGTCAGCATCCCGGATAAGGCCATCAATCTCCTTCCCTTCAACCTCTTTCTTTGTTCCATGCTCCAGGTCCTTCCTGAGCTTGATGACATCTTCCAGTATCTTGATGTACTTCTCTTCAATCATTGCCTTCTTTTTCACAAACAGCTCCCGCATCAGGTCAGGAGTCTCTTTCGGAGCAGGCGGTGCTATCCCCATCATCATGATTGCAGCCTGTGAAGGAGTCAATAAGGCGTAAAACACATCCTCCATACCAATCTCCTTCAGCTTGTATTTGACCCTGGACACCATCTGATCCCCTGATTTCATGAACATGTCAATGGCTTCCCAGCTCGGCTTGATCCTCCCCATCCTCAGAAGCTGCTTCCATGGCATGAAGATTCCACGATCATAAAAGGGCACACCATCCCTGAGCAGAGTAAAGATGATAGGATTTGCCTCCTTGAGGCTGTCCCAGAACTCAGTGAGGATATACACCTGGATGTTGATCTTGTTCTTGATCCCTGTGAGCTCGCCCGCCTCTATCCCCATCCCAATGATGATCGCCCTGAGCTTATCCTTGAGCTCAATCCGGGTCATCTTCTTGACATCAGTATCATCAATCACAATCCAGACATCGATATCAGATTCCTTAGTGGCCCTTCCCTGCACAAGGCTTCCGGCTAAGACATAGCTCACAATGTACTTCTCAAACTTCCTCAACACCATATTCTTGTGGACTTCAGCTATCTTGATTGCGCTCAGCATGCCCTTATCGTACACAGCGGCAGAAACCGCAATGAGCTGCAGAAGGTCATATTTTCCGTCAAAGCAGCTCTGCCAAAGCTCTGACAGGATGATGACCTCTACCTTAATCTCCTTGTCCACCTCTGTCGCCATAGTTTGGATGATCTTGGAAAGCTTGTCTTTGAGCTCATACTTTGGCATCTTGCTGGAGTCAGAATCATCAACCAGGACTAAGACAGAAATCTCAGGCTCCTCTTTTTTCTCTCCCTGTACTTCTACTTTTTCCGGAACAAGGGTCGCTTTCTGGTTTTCCTGAATCGCTTCATGAGCCTGCTGTGCCGGCCGGTCCTGCAATTTCCTCTTTGGCGGCAATAATGCAATCCCTGCGACATACTTGTCAAACTTGCTGAGAACCTTTTCCTTGAATGTGTCGAGTTTCGCCTTTATCGCCTTAAGCTTCTCCTGGGCCTCTTTCGGCAGCTGGCTGATCCCTGCGAGAAACGGATCCTGCTCTTTCTTCTCTTCTTTTTTAGAATCAGCCCCCGCTTCCTTCTTTGTTTTTTTACCCATTGGTCTTAGAAAGTTAAAGGTTATTATTTAAAAGCTTCGATTTTTAAAGGTTGCAAGAATAACGTTTTTTAAGCCCCTTACACCATCCTTCCCAAATAGCTGAATATCGTCTGGCTCTTCTTTGCTTTTGCCTTCCCGCCGCGGATAATCCGCATTGCTGTCAGATAGGGAGAGATAGCATCCTCAAGCTCCCCGAATCTCTTGAATCCCTGTTCAGTCAGTTTAAGCATCCTGTTCTCATAAAAGATCAACTTCTTCTTCTCTAACACCTCCAAGTTCTTGTACACAGCCCTGCTCTTCTTGGAGACCAGCCCGGAGCTGAGCACAAGGTCGATGAACACCGGCTTTGAGATTGCAATATCGAGAAAACTCTTCTTCAGCCTGCCCCTCTCCTTCTTATAATACTCTCCGAGGATAAACAGCATGTACCGTTGTTTGTTTGTGAGGGTCATGTCAAGAAACGCTTGTTTTCCGGCTTAATATAGCTTTCCACCCGCAAGCCTTACCCTTTACATTCCATTTTCTCATTGTAAATGGTAAGCCTTACTGCGCATTTCTCCACGATTCGCCAATCAAAACCAGCCGATTACCACTGTAAAAGAACAGCTTCCAAAAGCCTTATAAGCAGAGAAATTCACCACACGCTAAAACAAGCAAATCTTACCTTTACAGCCCCTATTAAATCGAAACATTTATATATAAGTTGTATTACTATATAGTAATAACAAAATACACATACCAATGTGGGGGTAAAACATGACAAAAGGTAAAAAGGCAGATATAACTGAAGGAAAAGATTCCGACTTCAAGGATGCGCTCGCTCTAACTGAACAGGCGCAAAGAGTAGTAGCTGGAAGATCAGGCGTAGTCGAGCAAGCACTTTATGATGCTGCTATGGAAACGCTCTACGATCCCGCTACAGAAGAACTGAACTATACAAACCTGTCTGATCCGGGTAAGAAAGCTGCTCTAAAGAGCGCATTCGGTGCCAAGATCAAAAATCGTCTTGGGGCTGCGCTTAAAGCAGATACATCAACTTGGAATATATTCCAAGCAGGCGGTGTAGCTAATGGATTTTATGGTGTAACACCTTCAGACTTTGACCAGACAGTAGAAGCTCTTGGTCCTGAATTCAGCGTTCAAGCATTCCTTAAAGACACAGAGAAAGGCCGTAACGCTGCTTTACAGCAAATCCTTCAGGTAGGGTATAGTGGTCTGAAGCAAGAGCACGCTGCTGATCTTGTGAAGCACATCGGTCTGGAGGACATAGTAGACCCATCCAAGATGACGACCAGTGATATGGTTGATCTATTGAATAGATCTAAGCAGCCAACCCTTGAAAAATATGCCCACAGGCAGCCTTACGCAAAGTAAGGCTCATTTTTTCTTTTTTAATGCTTTTTTCTAAACCTCACAAGTTTCTCAATAGGCAGCGTTCAAAATGAAGGTTGCCATCATTCTTGCGAGCCTCTTTACAGGCAGATGCACAGCTGACAGGGGGACTTGCCCCCTCGGGGATGTCAGCTTTATTCCTTAGAAAGATTAGGCGAGCCGATGGCAACCCAGGAGATTTTGAACGCTGCTTTCTCAATAAAAACTAATTTATAGTACTGGCAGTCTCTAACACCAATGCAGCAGCTCAAATTCCTCAACACACGTGAAGTGAAGGCAATCATGGCTCAGCTTGAGTCCCAATTCAGCTTCACAGGCAAGATAGATGCAGCCTTCCTGAAGAATGAGAAAGACAAGGTGTTCCTGCTCACCAAGGATGTGGCCGATATAGACGCAAAGAAACTCAGAATCGACCGTGCTGGCCTCTACTTTGGGGAGATCCGGCCAGACGGAATCCGGCTTTCCATTGAAGGAAGCCAGCTTATCGCAGCAAAGGCGAAGAAGAATGTTCTTGAAGTGACAGACAGCGAAGCCAGCCAATGGCTTCGTGGAGAGACAATCTCAAGCAAGGCTGAAGGATACCAAATCATCAAGCATCATAAGGACATCCTTGGTTGCGGAAAGGCAGTTGAAGGAAAAGTCCTGAATTATGTTCCGAAGGAGAGAAGGATTCTTGTTTCGTAAGACAGGCTTAAGTACTTTATCAGCTTGACACTTCTTGATGAGAGGCGGTTACTCCCTACAGAAGGATACTCTTATCATACATAGGGATCTTAACGAGCTTGACATATTCCTGAAAGACTTTCTTAGAAAATTTTTATTTGACAGTACCTCAAATCAATTGGGATTCTAAGCCCTCGATGGGAGTTGCACCCATGACCTGCAGATTACGAATCTGCCGCAATAGCTACTATGCTACGAGGGCATAACAAAAAGAAATCACCTCAGATTTTTTAAAATCTCCTCTTTTGCGGGAAACTTCCTCTGGCACTCATTGCATACCGTATGCTTCTTGCCTTTTGGGTCCTTGACCACGCTTCCGATAATCTTCTTCAGAAACGTCTCTCCAATCCTGCTGCCGCAGATCTCACATTTTGCCATTTCCCTGATAAGCCTCCCCACATTTATAAATATGATGATTCGAATATAACTGACACTTCATAGAAGATAATGCAAATCCCGGTTGAATAAAGTAACTCAGTAACAATCAATGTATCCTCATGAAGCATAGCGGCCATCGGATTAAAAGAACCCATCAATAAAAGAACCCAACGAATAAACTATCATTAACAATGGACGGTAAAGTAATCCCTTTCAATTAAAAAATAAACGTTAAGGCCCCGATTAAGAGCCCAAAGAGCCCAGCCCATGAAACCAATAATCTTTAAAACCCGCTCAACTTCAGGAACATCATGCCAAGAATAGCAGTAGTGGACCCCGAAAAGCTGAGGGACAAGCATCAGAACCTCTATATCCAGAGCATATGCCCTGTCAATCGGGAAGGAAAAGAATGCATCAGGGTAGATGCCAAAGGCAGATTAAGCATTGATGAAAAGCTCTGCATTGGCTGCGGCATCTGCGTTTTGAAATCACCGAAAGACTCGATCCACATCATCAACCTTCCTGAAGAGCTTGACTCCCCTCCGATACACCGCTATGGAGAAAACGGATTCCATCTCTACAGCCTTCCGCAGCCCTCCTTTGGCAAGGTTGTTGGAGTCCTTGGAGTCAATGGGATAGGAAAATCAACGGCAATCAAGATCCTGGCAGGCATCCTCAAGCCAAATCTTGGAAAGGATACTGAAGCAGGTTTTTCAGATCTGGTCCAATTCTTTAAGGGAACCGAAGCCCAGGCATTCTTCGAAGGCCTCCAGAAAGGAAAAATCAAGGTCTCTTATAAGCCGCAGCAGGTGGAAATAATCCCAAAAAAAGCAAAAGGCACAGTAAGGCATTTGCTTCAAAAGGTGGATGAGAGAGGCAAATTCGATGACATTGTGGAGAAACTCCAGCTCGGCCAGGTTCTGGACCATGACATCACAAGCATCTCAGGCGGCGAGCTTCAAAGGGTTGCAGTAGCAGCAACAGCGCTCAAGAAGGCGAACCTGTACATCTTTGATGAGCTTACCTCCTACCTTGACATCAAGCAGCGGTTGCGAACAGCCTCCTTTATCCGGGAGCTTGCGACCCCTGAAACAGCAGTCCTGGTCATCGAGCACGACCTCATCGCTCTGGATTATATGGCAGACGTGATCCATATCATGTATGGGAAGCCTGCAGTGTACGGAATCGTCTCCCTTCCAAAAACCACCAAAGCAGGAATCAATGTTTATCTTGAGGGCTATATCAAGGAGCATAATATGCGCTTCCGCGATCACCCCTTACTCTTTGACGTGCGGCCAGCCTCGAAATCCCAGCAGCATGATACTCTTACCTCTTGGTCAGGCATTCGGAAAACACTGGGCTCCTTTACTCTCACAGCAGAAGCAGGCAGCATCTCACAAAAGGAGATTGTTGGTGTCCTTGGAGAAAATGGGATAGGCAAAACAACCCTTGCAAGAATCCTGAGCCACGTCCTAAAGCCAGACTCAGGCCGCACTGATGAGAAAATCAGAATCTCCTATAAGCCTCAGTATCTGGAGCCTTCGGAATATACAGTAAGGGAAGCTCTTGCAAAAGTCCTGGAAAAGCATCAGAATGATATCATCGGCCCCCTAAACCTGGATCCGCTCCTTGATATGAGCTTAGAGCAGCTCTCAGGCGGAGAGCTGCAGCGGGTTGCAATAGCAGCGGCCTTAGCCAAGGACTGTGATATGTTCCTTCTTGACGAGCCCTCAGCATACCTGGATGTTGAGCAGAGGATCACAACAGCCAAGGTCATAGAGAATGTTGTCTTCACAACCGGAAAGAGCTGCCTTGTCATCGACCATGATCTCCTCTTCCTTGATGTCCTCTCTGACAGGCTCCTTGTCTTTGAAGGATCTCCTGCAGTTGAGGGCAGGGCAAAAGGCCCGTATGCAATGGAACAGGGCATGAACTCGTTGCTTTCAGGCCTGAAGATAACCCTGCGCAGGGATGAGCTTTCCCACAGGCCGAGAATTAACAAGCCCGAGTCGCAGAAGGATCAGGCGCAGAAGGCTGCAGGGAAGTATTATTATAGCTGAAGGATGGCAGCAAACCCTCTATCCTATTGAACAAAACGATTTCACTCGCTCAATTGAAACTCTTGGAATTTTTCATTCCGGTCATTTAACAGCATAGGCAAGGCAAAAGATTTAAGTAGCGGCAAAAGTCCCCCTTCTTTATGGTAACTTCGCAATCATTGGAAAGCTTGGACGATTTGGATTTGCTTGTGTCTGGGGATGTCGTTCAGATGGTATACCTAAATTATTGGAATTTACATGATCATTGTAATGAATATCTCGCAGCCTATCATGCAAGCCGTGAAGGAATGCTGCACTTCTTGGTCAAAACACCAACGTCAGAAACCAATATTACAATGTACCAGGCTAGAAAAGATTTGATTCAAGTGAAAGATGGAAAAGTCCTCCTCAAGGAAGATAACTGTGTAATACAGACTGTTGGTTCTGGGCATTATTCGTATAGGGGGCTAAATGATACTTTGCTACTTGCAGGACTAAGATAGGCTTCCTTATACTTAGCTGAAGGCGTTTTATCAAGCACAATAACCTGCTTCAAAGCAAGGGAGAAAAAGGCTTAGATAGGTATTTGGTGCCAATTATTTACACACTCGCATCCGAAAAAGAAAAAATTTATAAATGTCCCCTTCCTAAAAGCCAAGCATTGTCGTGGGGGTATGGAACAAGCCTCCATGCAGGGGGTAATTATTATGGCATATATAGCAAAGGAAAATGACATGGTTAAGACG
Source organism: Candidatus Nanoarchaeia archaeon (assembly GCA_035290625.1). NCBI lineage: Archaea > Nanobdellati > Nanobdellota > Candidatus Nanoarchaeia > Candidatus Nanoarchaeia archaeon. The sequence goes on along the minus strand of DATDTY010000018.1, from coordinate 5,684 downwards.
ATTGGTGTGTGGGCTTTCATTCTAGGAGTCATTATTGCCCTGCTCATCGGTGTTGCTGCAGCATTCATGCAGCTGGATACAGGTACAATAGGGATGATTTCGGCATTCATGGTCCTGCTGGGCCTGATAGTCGGCATCCTCAACATAACTGAGGCAGAGGTCAGCGGCTTCATCATAGCAGCTATAGGCCTTACTTCAGGATCAATAGCCATTGCAGGCATGGGGCCTCTTCTGCCGCCTACTATGGGCCAGATGGTCACCACAGCCTTTAGCATCTTCGGGCTGTTTGTGGCTGGCGCAGTCTTTATCCCTGCGCTTAAGGCAGTCTACAGGATATCTAAGAACTAAGTGTTTTAAGGGGCCATTTGGCCCCAGCTTTTTTTCATTCTTTTCATTATACCGTCTTCTATACTCTATCCTCTATGTGTTTATCTCTTATGAACGTTATGAACGCCGCGAACGTAGATCCCGGTCTAGCCAACCCCGCCAAAAAACAGAAACATTTATATATAACCTCATTCATAAATAGTAACAACTATCCAGTAAAAAAAGTTGTGATATCTGGACATTTGCTCCAGAAGGTTTAAAAAGCTGGACCTTCTAGGAAGGGGTAGGGGGTCAATGAAAAAGAGGGTGATAGCCATAGGCATAGTCAATGAAGGTAAACACAATGAAAGTCACACAAAAGCTTGTCCAGAGGATTGTGGAGGGAGCTGTAGGAGCAGACGCTCTCCCTATTGTCGAGTTCTTGCAGGGAAAGAAGAACCTCTCTGAATTCAAGATTGCAAAAGACCTAAAGATGGAAGTTAATCATGTCCGGAACATCCTCTACAGGCTCCATGAGAAGAACCTTGCTTCGTATATCAAGAAAAAGGACCGCCAGAAGGGCTGGTATATCAGCTATTGGACATTCAGCCCCCACAGGGTCAAAGAGCTTGTTGGCATCATCAGGCGGCAGGCCATCGATAAGCTCAGGAACAGGCTTGAAAAGGAGGCAGCAAACCTCAACAATTTCTATATGTGCAGGAATGCCTGCACACGATTAGACTTTGATACAGCAACAGAGTTCCAGTTCAAATGCCCGGAATGCGGCACCTTGCTGCACCAGCAGGAAAACCAGAAGACCATTGAGATGATCAAGCAGAAGCTTGTTGAGCTGGAAGCGGAATAATGGAAAAGCCCCTGGTTCGCATTTATGACTGGAAACCGTCAGAATCCTATCGCGAAATCCCGGATCGGATTGGTATTAAGATTTCTAAGCATCTCCCTTCAAAGCTAGACTCAATAGACGCGCTCATACTCCACAGCCCTCCTGTAGAAACGAAAGGATTCATCCGTCTGATGCAACAGGCAAAATCCTCAAATCTGCCAATAATCATCAACTGCAGTTCTGAAAATTTTTATAGAGCAACAGAGGATATAGTAGCAGCACATAACCTTGGATATCCTAATCTTTACTACGAAACAACTCCAAGAGGCATAGCATCGAGAATCAAGAAGCTAATACAGAAATCCTAAGCCTTCCTGCACACACTCATAAACCCGGTATGGTTCAAAAACGCAGTCTTCGGCCTCAATTTTCTCTCCTCAACCTCCCACGTCCTTTCATTTATCTCAGCTGTCTTTATATACATGAACCTCCCCGAATCCTGAACCGCTTTCACAAAGTCCTGAACCTGCGCCAATGTAGGGGAATAGGAAACCAAAAACCCTCCAGGCTTCAAAGCCTTCGCAGCAACATCAACGCCTTTCCAGGGATCAGGCAAATCAAACAAAACCAAATCAACATTCTTCTCTGAAATGCCTGCATACACATCCTTGTACTTCACTCTCAAATTCTTCAAACCCAGGGATTCCCCATTAAGCGTTGCAATCTCATAAAACTCCTTCCGGTTCTCATATGAAACAACCTCTTTTGCAATATTCGCCAGAAAGCAGCAGCTAGCTCCGCTTCCGGCTCCTGCATCTACTATCTTAGACTCTTTTCCTATCCCAGTCTCTGCAATGATAAAACCCAAGTCCTTCAATGTAATGATCTGAGGCCCGCGTTTTATCTTTCTATAAGAATCAATAAAAGACGGGTCAAAAATAAAAAACTCCTTTCCTGTCTGGCTCTTAACACTCCCTGATCTCTTCTTTAAATCCATTTTAGCGACAAACCCGAACTGTGTGTGGAAGTCCTGGCTGGTATCCCTGACAAAATACTGTCTGCCTTCTCTTGTCATGAGTACCTTCTTAACAGGCTGCATAAACCATCAAAAACAAGAAAAGGTTTATATTAATTGCGTCTTTTTTAATCAAAATGAAGGCATTTAAACTAATCAACCTCAAAAAAATATTCGGAAAAGGAAGGCATTTGAAGATTAATGCTCAGGAAGCCAAAGACCTGTTTCGGGAAGATGAGGATATCTAAGAAATCGTCAACTAATCTTCCTCGCAACCCCTTTCTCAGCATCAACCTCTACAAGCTCTCCATCCTTAAAGATGCTGGTTGCATTGATGGCCCCAACGATGCAGGGAATCCCCAGCTCCCTGCTGATCACCGACACATGCGCGGTAATGCCTCCCTCTTCTGCGATAATCGCAGACACCTTATGAAGGACCGGAACAAAATCAGGACCCGTGTTGATAACCACCAGGATATCGCCCTTCCTCAGCTTGCCAAAATCCGCCTGAGAATGCACCACTCTCACAATGCCCTTTGCCATCCCCCTGCAGGCGCTCCTGCCAGTAATCGTCGTTTCATCACGAGACTCCTCAATATACTCTTTCTCAAACCTGGCAGCGTCCTTTCCGGTTAATATGATCATCTGGTTCGGGTAAGAGATAAGAACAGAGTGCTTGATCCGCTCCTTCACTTTTTTGCTGTCTGGCTTTTTCCCCTTCAGCAAAGCAAGCACTTCTTCAGGCACGAGATCCTTAACGAACTCGGGGCTGTAGTTGCTTCTCTTAGCAGCCTCCCTCAAGAGCGGCTCGGCATAATAAATTATCTTATTGACCGAGTACTTATTATAATCCTTGAGATACGCTGCCTCAGCTGCAGCATCGGCAATCCTCTTCATGTCTGCGTCAAGACTTGCCCTAATGGCCTTTCTCCTTTGTGCCTGTTCCTGCATCAGCTTCTTGCGCTGCTCCAAGAGCGCTGTTGGATTCCTGGCAATAAACCCCTCCAAAGCACCCTTATAGTCATCAAAATTCTTTGGTTTCTCATCATAATATCCCATGGTCCAATAGCAATACTTCTCATAAATCTTCTGGAGAGCCTTTTCCGCACCAGCTTTTGGCATTCTGCCCTTTGAAACCCCTGCTGCCAGGCGAAGCAGCTTCTCTTCTTCCTCCATTCCAATGCTCGGCCTGCCGCTGGATAAGATTGCTATTTCCTCATCCTGAAGCGCTTCTTTTAAGCGTCGAAGCAGGCAAAGATCAAACACCCTCAAAACCCCTGCAGCTTGGATGAGCCGGGTATACTGGTCAAAATAATAAGATACCGATGCTGCAATCTTCTCATTCGTTGCCTTGCTCCACTCCTTAGAAATCTTTTTTACAGTCTCTTCCCTCACTGCAGTGCTAAACTCTTCAATATTCTGGTAGGAATTGAGGCATGCAGGATACTCTTCCTTAAACTCCAAATCATTTGTCAGCATATGCCATTTACACAGATGATCCCTGAAGGTTCCCACAAGCCCAAAGGGAAGCCTGCCTATCCTCTCATCCGCCCCATGGGCGTATTTCTTGGTGTAGCAGAGATTAATCAGGTATTCAGACAGGAAATAGGAAGCTCTTCCTCCTTGGGGGATAAAAGAGCAGTTCTTCAGATCTGGAATTTGTGTCATAACGAAGAGCGAGGGATGGGCATATCCTTTCTAACGGAAAGCGTTACTTAGAATGTGCGAAGAAGTATTTAATCTTTGCTTTTTTGGACAAGAGGGGATGTCTTATTTATGCAAATTTTACTTCTTGTCACCAAAAAAGGTACTTTTATAAACAAATGAGTGCCCATTACATGGAAATGGATATAGAGAAAATAAACAAGTTCAGTACTAAAATATCCGAAACTTATAGTTCAGAATTGTCAAGAGCAAAATCATCTATATGCATTTTTTTGTTGGGATGCTATTGCAAGGTTCACAAACCAGTTCTTATGAGATTGCGAAAGCAGGTTGTAGACAAGAAGGTCGCCTGCTTAATAGCGGGAGATCTAAATGTTAAGGAGATAGATGACACAGAATTGCCTGATTATTCCAAGAAATTTGAATTAATTTGTAATTTGATACTTAATTCTTATAGAAGACCTGTACCATTTATCTATATACCAATAACAAAAGCAGAGTGCGGGGATGGAGCTAAAATCGAGCTTGTAACATTATGTGAAAATCCGAAATATGAAAAGTTAAAAGAAAATATTATACTATTCACGGAAGATATAGATACTGTTCCACATCAGCATAAACACTTAAAAAATCCACATATTGGTGCAAAGGACGAAGATGATTTTTTAGCGAAAGCTTTAGGAAGAGTCAAAACAGAAATAAATATAATGTCAGACATACTTACAAGAGATGAGGAGAATAACCATGAACAAAACCGAAAGGCTTTTAAACCCGAAAACCCAGAAGGATGGTAAGAGGTGATATCCTTGCCTAATTTCTATTCCCGAGCACGCTTGGCATCTGAGCTAATTAGAAATCCTTTAGCTATGAAAATCCTTATTTCATTGTATCCTACCAAAAAAAGCAATGCGGAATCCATCGCTAGTAATTTTAGTATTGACTTAGAGGATGTTAGCAGTATGTTTGAAGAGTTAAGTAAAAAAGGGTTTGTTAGGGATAATCCAACAAGCGGTAATAAAGTCTTAACAGAAAGGGGTAAGTTTTTTTTGGAGCAGACCGCATCTGTATTTAAGGATTTAGAAGAATATCTAAAAGAGCAACAAGAAGGCGCAAGGACATAAAAATCTGTTTTGACTCTTCCTAAGCTTTCTAGCGAAAGTGTCAAGTAAAACTGCATTCTGGCGTCGTTAGAGAAGAACTTTACAATACTTTCAAACTCTTCCAAAGTTAGAGCGAGCGTAGCGAGCTAGGGTTTAAACCCCCGCCCTTTAGGGCGTTTCTCCATAGAAACATTTTTGTGGCGGCTTCGCCGCCAGCAAGCTGGCGGACGAAACTGCGCACGCACTACCAATCCAAAGTAGCGTGAGCTCTCTTCCGCCGGAGGACGAGAGCATGAACAGCATGAAGCGGTTGAGCCATAAGGTGACGATGAATTTTTGGCACTTTGAGTGGTGCACGAAGTATCGCTACAAGATGATGCAGAGGCTGGAGATTAAAAATCTTGTGGCTGCTGCGATTCGCAAGGCAGCACACGAGCACGGGATTGTGTTTCGCGTGTTGAGTGTTCTTCCGGAGCATGTGCACTCGCTGGCGACGCTGCCGAATGGCATGACTGATTCGCAGGCGCTTGCGTTGTTGAAGGGCCGTTCAAGCTACCTTATCTTTCGCAACCGCGAGCACGTTGCCTTGCGCTACCCCAAGAGGCATTTCTGGGCGCCGAGCAGTTATTCAGCGACGGTAGGAGTGAATGATCTTGCCGTTTGTGAGGCCTATATCAAGAATCAGGAAGCACACCACAACGTGGTGTTCAGTTAGCGCAGGAAGCCCCGCCCTTTAGGGCGGGGAGGAGGTCAC
>DATDTY010000017.1 GCA_035290625.1 Candidatus Nanoarchaeia archaeon | reverse complement strand
TTTGAATGATACCTGCCCTCAAAGCGTTGTCTACCCAAGTGCTACGGCAAGCAGCGACACGCTCCTCGATGCACAGCGCTCTGCTGATTATGGGGTGGTTACTGGAGCTACGTTCTGCAGCCAGCACGGGCTTACCTATGCAAATGTTGCCTGGAATACAACCACGATGAGTGGACAGGTCTTCTGCGCAGCAGCATCCGGAGTACGATGCACCTATAATGTCGAAATTGTCCAGATAGGCTCTGGCTCGACGCTTGGGACATATGTTAAAGGACCAGGATTTGTAAATGCAACAAATACGACAGGGACTGCGAATGCCACATGCAGAACACTTGGTACGGTAATGTATACTGATGCTAATGGAACCGGATATATTGGCTGTGATATTGAGGTTAGTGGCCCATTTGACTTAAACCGGAGCTACTGCATAAGCCAAACCACACTCCGACGAGAATCCTTGGTGCCTGATGTTTTTGGAAGGCTGAATCGTTACTTTGCAACACTTAGAAATCTGCGGCTTGACGAGGAAGTGAAGGTGTTTATTGTGTCTGGTGGAAGGGAAATTGAATGCCTGCCTTCCCTAAACAAACAGATCGCTGGAGACAATACCTCAACCGCTCCAAAGGGTTTGGGAGATCGGATCTATCTGAATGATCTGGTTACGGTTAATGGGCATACCTATAAACTCGCCTATCTTCGCTCAGATGGAACCATCTATACACAAGTTAGACTTGACGAGCCAGCAAGCGGGTATGGGTTTAGCCTTGGATTTGCTAATGGGATTAATGCGAGCCTTACCACTGCCGCATTTGATCAGAGATCCTTTAGATGGAACATTACGTTTGATGTAGGCAACAGAGACTATTTGATAATGACAAGGACAAATAATGCCACGAATTTCACACAGCCTTTGAACCAGACGACTAACCAGACAACGAATGCGACAAATCAGACCACAAGCCAGAATACCTCATTTTGTTCTGACAGCGACGGAGGGGCAGTTTATAACATCAAAGGAACTGTCACGCCAAAGGATTCGCAGATATGGGGCAGTTTTGCGGATCATTGTGTAACCACAACTACAGTTTATGAGTTTATGTGCAGATCTGATGGGACGCATACAGGACAGCAAGCTTTCTGCAGCGTTGGATGCGTAGATGGCCGCTGCGCGAATACGAGGCTGACACAGTATGATGCAATCAATTTCAGCACGATTAATCCTGCCTGTGCGTATTGGTATGGAAACAACCAGCCCGTTCCACCAGCCCAGTATGGAAACACGCCTTGGGGATATGTGTTCAGCTGCGACGGAGGGCATTGCGGAGTGAAAACAGGAACCCAGTTTGACACCTGTGTAGGCGGCTGCATTAATGGCACGCCTAGTTGCTAGACTCCATATGAATTTTTGGCTTAGCAGAAACGTTCCCAATAAAATAAACGCTTTGCTCGGCGATAAGCTGAGCAAGCCAAAACCTTGAATGAAATTTCAAGGTTTTGCATTTTTACATTGATTGCCCTTACACAGCTTCCCGTTATTTTCTTAATAACATTGTGATAAGTCTCATTCAAGGCACGATAGTTTGCCCTTAATCAACAGTGGGCTAAGCCTGGCGATAGGAAGATTTAAATAACGAAAATCTATGGAAGGGTATATGGCAGAGAAAGGCCAGGCAGCTATGGAATTCTTGATGAATTATGGAATGGTAATTGTTATAAGCCTGATTGTCATCGGCGCTTTGGTATATTTTGATATCCTGAGCCCCGCGCAATTAGGGCCAGAGAAGTGTGTCCTTGCAACTGGATCTGGATTACTTTGTGATGATTTCAGTGTGAATGCAGAAGGAGTGATTCTAAGATTGAAAAATGCAGTCACTACAGTAGTGTTTGTTGAAGCGATAGAGACTGTTGACCCTGTCTGCAGTTATTTTGGAGGCCAGAACATAGAAAAAAACAGCTACGCTGATTTTAGCCTCAAGTGCCTGTTAACGGCCAATCAGAAGGTGAGGACGCCGTTGAGCATCCAATACAAGAAGGGTCCGGGAGGGCTGCCCCGGTCTGCCAAAGGGGAATTGCTGCTAAAGGTTTCCCAAAGCACGACAGTTAATGAGACGATATGCCAGAATGGAGAAGATGGGGGCCTCTGCGAAGGTCTTGATATCCTGTTCGGCAGCGGCTACAGGGATCTCTGCTGCAGCCAATATACATTATGTTGCCAGTGAAAAGATTTATAAAGACAAGAAAGAAAGATGGGTAGAGGCAAGGCTAATGACGATACACGGATTATGGACGTGCATGATGCTTCTTTTCGCAGTGGCAATTATAGGATGCAGACAAGTTTCTGAGGATTTCTCAGGAGAGGCTTCGCAAATAATGGATTCAGAATTATCAGAGTTGCAGATTGTGGCATGCCAGACTGCAAGCAGTGCAGGAAGTTGCGGCACCCGGCTGGGAGAGGTCGGGATTGTCACAAAGGAGGCCTGCTGCCAGGTGCTCGGATACTGCTGTAGAGGTGGTTCGAATTAAGACAATTGCAGTTTTTTTTCTGGTGGTTCTTGCCTTGGCTGTTGCAGCAGACGCCCAGGTCTGCGGGGTTAAGGATCTCAGAAGCAGCCTGAAGAAGGCTTTGTTTGAGTATTTTAAGTCTCCTGGAAGCGCCAAGCTGAGCATAAGCGAGATTAAGGATCTTCTGGTTTTTTACTTGAGTATTGATAAGGAAAAGGAAAATGTCAACTGTTCTGTCGAAGGGGATTTCTCCGGCTATTCTATTAATTCGATCAGCACAAAAATAGAAAACGCAAGCCTTGTGCTGCAGAGATGCTCAGACTCAACCGTTTATAGCAGGTGCTCTGACACAAAACCATTGTACTGCGAGCAAGGGAGCCTCATTAGCAGGTGCGATGTGTGCGGCTGTTCCGGTGGTTTAGTATGTTCGTCTGGAAACTGCATCGCGGAGACAGGCACCAACGCAACATCAGGAACGAATGTCACCCCAAGTACAAATGTAACCCAAAATGCTACAGCAAATGCGAGCGGCGTTAAAGGGCTTGGTGTTCCGATATATGTCGGTGAGTCATTTTTTATTGGAGGAATTGGGTATCGCCTTGAGTATTTGAATGTGGCGGCAGGCTTGGAAAACCTCGGATTCAGCGAGTTAGATGGAATTCCCGGTTATTCAGTGGGCGTGAATTCACAGACTCTCAAAGGGAGTGTTGCGCTTGTTGATGCAAATGGCAGGTACTATAGGGGCTATATTTTAGATATAAGCAGCCGAACATACCTTGTTATCACGGCAGATCCTAATGCTGTTGTTGATCTGTATGAGAAGAGATGCATCTACAGTTACCCTCCAGGAGCCTCAGTTCCTAATCCTGTGCCCAATTATGTGTATTGGGGATATGTGGACAACTGCCCCGTAGGCGATTCTGGATGTGCTTCATTGGGGTATGGAACGATAGTCCCTGTAAGTTGCAAAAATCAGGGATGTATGAATAATACCTGCTCTAGCTGCGTAAGCCAAACAATCTACCTGGCAAATGGAACTGCAGTCTCTTTAACCTGCCCAAATCAGAATCAGACTGCGCATGTGCCTGTCTGCTTGGATTGCTATAGAACTCAAACTCCTTTAAATCCATACCCAAATAATCCGCAATGCAGCATTGTTAGCAACTGCACGAGCGCAGACTACCCCAACTGTTATGCTGCCCCCTATGATTATCTTACAATACAATGTCCAAATGGATGCCGGAATGGGGCTTGCATCCAAAGTGTGAGCAACCAAACAACGAATCAAACATCAAACACCTCAGGCCTGTATTGCGGCACATCAACCAATATGGATTTCTGCAGCAATTGTTACGCTCATGGAGGAAGAGTGAAGACTGGTGAGTCTGCATGCTGGTGCGACAGCACAGCAACGTATATCAACGCATGGTTTGGAAGCTGTCCTGCAGCGAACGCTACAGCCAAATGCAGAGACAGTGATGGAGTCAGTTACATGACCAAAACAACCACCTACACGACAGGATGGGAAGGAAATTTCACAGATCACTGTGTGGACACCAGATATCAATGGGAATTTTACTGCAATGCAGATGCCTCAGCCCATACCGGACTTAAGGTTGATTGCGCTATCTTTACTGCTGGCTGTAATGATGGAAGATGCAGCCCTAGTATTCAGACACAATATGCAGGGATAGCGTGGAATACAACAGATCCGTCATGCGCGTACTGGTATGGAAACAACCAGCCAATACCGAATCGTTATGGAAATACGCCTTGGGGATATGCACTCAGCTGCGATGGCCAGCATTGCGGCGTGAAGAGGGGAACATCGTTTTCTGACTGTTTTGGCGGTTGCTTGGCAGGGGCTTGCTCCTAAATCCCGGAATTAGGGTTATCTCCAAATAATATTTAAACTACCTCTTATTTTAGTAAATAGAATGAGTAAGATAAAACCAAAAAAGGGGCAGGAAAAGAAGACACCCAAGCAGATCATCGTCACCTCAGCATTGCCCTATGCAAACGGCCCTATCCACATCGGCCACATGCTTGAGTATATCCAGACAGACATCTATGTAAGGGCATTAAAGCTGTTGGGAGAGGATGTAGTCTATTGCTGCGCTGATGACAGCCATGGGACTGCGATTGAGCTGAAGGCAGAGGAGCTAAAGACCTCCCCTAAGAAGCTGATTGCTGAGGTCCTGAAGGAGCACAGAAAGGATTTTGCTGATTTTGGGATAGGCTTTGATTCCTACATAACAACACATTCAGAGCAGAACCAGTACTTCAGCGATCTGATATTCAGCCGGCTCAAGGACAAAGGGTATATCTACATCAAAGATGTTGAAAACACCTACTGCCAGCACTGCAAGCGATTCCTTCCTGATAGGTATATCAGGGGAACGTGTCCTAAGTGCGGAGCTCAGGATCAGTATGGCGACGTCTGCGAAAAATGCAATTCATCGTACAAAAGCACCGAATTGATCGACGCAAAGTGCAGTATCTGCAGAAACCCGCCAGTGCTCAGGAGCAGCTCCCATTACTTTTTCAGGCTCAGTATTTTCTCAGAGAAGCTGAGAGACTGGCTGCGAAGCAACAAGAGCCTGCAGCCGGAAACCGTGAACTATATCCTCAACTGGATCAAAGAGGGTCTCAAGGACTGGGATATCTCCAGGGATGGCCCGTATTTCGGATTCAGGATTCCAGGAGAGGAGAATAAGTTCTATTACGTCTGGCTTGACGCTCCCATTGGCTACATCGCAAGCTTCAGTGCATGGATTGGAGATGCCCAGAAAGCTGAGGAGCAGTGGAACAAGGCAAGGATTGTGCACTTTATCGGTAAGGATATCATGTATTTCCATTTCCTGTTCTGGCCTGCAATGCTCATGGGAGCAGGATTCAGCCTGCCGGAAAGCATTGTAGTGCATGGTTTCCTGACAGTGAATGGCGAGAAGATGAGCAAGAGTAGGGGAACATTCTATACTGCCCGTGAATTTCTCGAGCAATACGATGCAGAATCCCTGAGATTCTACTACGCCAGGATGCTAAGCAAGAAGTTGGCAGACGTGAATATGGATTTTGATGAGTTCGCAGAGGTTGTGAACAACGAGCTCGTTGCAAACCTTGGAAATTTCTGCTACCGGGTTCTTTCCTTTATTGACACTCATTTTGGAGGGAATATCTCTGAAGCCGCAAAGGATGAGGAGATAATCAAGAGTATTGAGGAATCAACAAAAAAGATCAAGCAGCAGTATCAGGATGCAAACACCAATGAGGCGATCAAGGAGATTATGGCTGTGTCTTCCTTGGGCAACAAGTATTTCCAGGAGCACGAGCCGTGGAAACTGCTGAAAGAGGACAGGAAGGGGGCAGAAGCTGCTGTTGGCCTGTGCCTGAATATTGTAAAGGATCTGGGCATCCTGGTAAGCCCGGTGCTGCCTGGGTTTTCCGCTGAGCTCCAAAGACAGATGAATCTCAAAGGGTTAGGATGGGGAGATATCAATTTCAGCATGAGGCAGCATGCAATTGCAAAGCCATCCATTCTTGTCAAGAAGATTGAGGAGAGAAAAGAAAGGCTCTCGGCGGAAGGCTCAAAATTTCCGCTTGACCTAAAGGTCGGCAAAATTCTCTCAGTTGAGGACCACCCCGATGCAGACAAACTGTATGTTGTTCAGGTTGACCTCGGATTAGAAAAACGGCAGCTGGTCGCAGGATTGAAAGGCCAGTATGCCAAAGAAAAGCTTCCGGGAAAGAGGATTGTTGTTGTAACGAATCTGCAGCATGCCAAGATCAGAGGAGTTGAAAGCCAGGGAATGCTGTTAGCAGCAGATGATGGCAAGCGGGTTCGGCTTTTGGAGCCGCAAGGAAAGGAAGGCGAGCAGGTGTATGTTGTCGGAGCTGCTATCGAGAGGAAAGAGATAGTATTCGAAGACTTCAAGAGGCTGAGGCTGAGCGTCAAGGGAAAGAAAGCTTTGTTCCATGACAAGGCGCTGAGAACCTCCTCGGGAGAAGTCTTTGTTGACAGTCCTGACGGAGCAAGGATTAGATGATGCGAAGGAGAAAGATAAACCCTTAGAATAACCCTTTATAGATACGTCTATGAGTTCTTATACTTTTTCAGGTCGATGCCGAGCTGCTCTGGGGTGTAGCGAGACATGATGTCGTCTATTTCATGCCGGATGCTTGGCTGCCCTTTTCTGGCAAGGTCAATCATTTCGAGATCAACAAGCGGCAACCGCACAGCAGTATTGAAGAGATACGCAAGCGGTATTGGGTTTTTTGCTGAGAAGACTGCATTGACCAGCGGCCTGATCTGCGCTTGGAGCAAGGAAGCTTTCTCCCGGTCTTTTGCGAGCCCTGCCTCTACAATACTCAGAAAGTGCTTTGGCGCAACATTTGCGCTTGCAGAGATTACGCCGTAGGCGCCTCTGTATATCATTGAAGCCACAATGCCGTCCTCCCCAGACAATATCCTAAAAGAGGAGGGGTCTGTGGCTAGGCGTATATCCTCGATTAGCCTCATATCATCAATCGCCTGCTTGATCCCGATAATCTTAGGATTGCTGGAGAGTGTAAGAACCGTCTTCTTGTCGATGTTGGAGTTTGTCCTGGAAGGGACGTTATAGAGGATGATATTGCTCCCTCCAGCTAAATTGGAGGCTACAGCAGTGTAATGCGCAAGCAAGCCTTCTTGAGGTGGATTATTGTAATAGCCAGTCACATGGAGAAAGGTGGTTGGCCCAATGGCCTCAGCAATCCTGTTTGACAAGTCGATCGCTTCATAGGTTGAGTTTGATCCTGCGCTTGCGATAAGCCTCGTCCTTCCATCGATCCTGTCAAAGGTAAAATGGACAAGCTCCACATGCTCTTCGTGAGTAAGTGTTGCGCTCTGGCCTGTAGTTCCTGCAGCAACGATCCCGTCTATGCCAGCTGCAATCTGATCCTCAATGAGCATGGCCAGGTTATCATGATCGATTTCAGGCTTGACCGCGTCTCCATTGCGCTTGAATGGGGTGATGATTGCGGTATACACGCCTTGAAGTTCACTTGCTGGGATAGGCTCGTTTTTCCTTTTCATCGAGGATGGAAAATAGCCTCTTTTTTTAAGCTTTTGTAAAGTGGCAAGTAAACTTTCCAAGTTCCATGATGCTCCAGTAACATCAAGTATGGGGCGAAGATACGCTAAAACAAAAAAAGGGTTAAAGAAGGATTATTTTCCCTTTGCCACGTTAATCATGGTGTAGAGGCCTTTTTCTCCTGCTTCCACTTTTGTATGCAGGAATCGTATTGCGTCAAGGGTTCCTGATACATAAGGCTCTCTTCCATTGACATTATGCGTGAACTGAAACAAGACATTCCCATCTTCTGAGAGCAGGGTGTAGGTATGCCAACCATGCCCACTTAACGCTTCCTTTGGGACCCCAAGCATCATTTGTTCGCAAGGGTTTCTTACCATTTCAATCTGATCGGTTGTGAAGGGGATTCCCAATTGATTAAAGTATTGAACCATTGCTTTTGCTGTTCCGCTTGTGTCTGCTTTTCCAGTCTGGTGGCTTTCCCTAATTTTGAGCCTATATCCCCTGAACGCACCGGGGAATGTCTCTGCAGCATACTGCATCATTGCCTGGAATACAACAATCTGCTTTGTCATGTTTGGGGCTATGACTGCAGGGATTTTTGAATTCTTCACAGTTTCCTCTAATTTTGGTCGGTCTCCTCCTGTTGTTCCCATGACAAAAGGCATGCCCAAGCTACAATAGAGCTCTGCATTGCTGTTCACCGCATCAGGACGGGTGTAGTCAACAGCTATTATTGACGAAGGGATAAGTCCAGATTCAGTAAGGAGGCCTGGTAATTGGCCTCTTTCATCTGGCTTTATTAACATAATACGCTGCTGCTCAAATCTCAGAGTTAAGAATCTCAAGCTTACTATCGAATTAGGTAATGTGCCATCTATTTCATTCGCTTTGGTTTCTGGACCTGTTAGCGAGAGACTCAAAAGGTCGAATTCATAATCGGGTTCTTGATGCAATGAGTTACAAAAAGCTTTTCCTTTTGGATCGGTATAGATTGCCTGGGCAATCGATGTTGCCATCTTTCCTTTCAAGCCATTTACCATAACCTGAATTGGTCCTGTCATGTATCTTACCCCCCAGTTTGTCTAAAGATATTCTTCTCTGAAGGGGGATACTTTGGATGTTTAAAAAGATTGCTGTGATCAAAAATCCTATTCCTCTCTCGCAGCCAACGCATCACAGGTCTCTATATAATACCTATTCTGTAAATTGGCGCAGACAGAGTAATCTCCCCTCAGCACAAATGCCATGAGACATGCATCTCTGGCATCCCCAAAGGTAACTGAATCACAGAGACTGCTCTGCCCTGTAAGCTTTGCAACCTCGGTAAAGCATTGGTCTTTTGGCCTGCTGTCGCTGATACGTGTGCACGGCCTTTCATAGCGCATGGCCTTTGCGATATTCAGGTAGCACTGGTTCTTATAAAAATCCTGGGCAATTTCTTCGCAGTATTTCCCAGCCTGATCCGGGTCCGTTGCTGCGCTCTCTGCAATTCTATCAAGTTTTTCAGAGATGCTGAGGCCTGCAAAGGGATCTTCTGTTGGCAATGTCTCAGGCGACACCTCCTGTTCTACGCGCTGTGATGGCTGAGTTTGCGGTTCAGGCTGCGGAGCTGGCTCGGAAATTCTTTTTACATCAAATCGGAATGATGCAGTTGCATTCCCGCCGGGATAGGTAGCTATTGTCCTCAAGAGGTATGATCCTGGCTGCATGGCTTCAGGTATGAGAAACGAGGATTTCTTCGATGCGCGCGTTTCAACGCCGAATTCCTCCTCTTTCGAAGAGATAGCCTGGCCCCTCATATCAAGAATCTCGTGAAGAACCTTGACATCAAAGCGGCGTGCTGATCCGATGCTCACAAGATCGGTCGTGAAGAAAAAGGAAGAGCCCGGCTGCGCATCTGATGCCAGAGGTTCGGTCTCCAGATCCAGAAGAAAAGACGGCTTTGGAGCCTGGAAGAGATAAAGGCCCGCGCCGCCCAGCCCAATGAGCATCAGGGCTACTGCAATTGATAGGATCACAGATGCCGGCACATGATGGGTATGATGGACGATGATAGGAGAGGCTTGATGAAGCGCCTGGTCTACAACCCTTGCAGGATAGCCATGGCTGATGAGATGATTTCTAAGCATCTCTGGAGTATAGCCCCGAGCAAGGTTTTGCCTGAGGTACGTTATCAATGCCTGATCCTGCATAGTCGATTCCATGAATAGAGCGTATTTAAAGGTGGCGGTCATCTCGACTCGACTGCAAGTTAACTCATAAAAGTTGATAACAAAAACCGCACTGATCCCCGACCTAAAGCCCGGGGTATTAACCCCCGAATTTTCAATAAAAAGGCAAAACTGGGCAAATTGTCTTATCGACGTTAATCAATGCGTCGCGGCCAATCTTGGATCTGTCTTGACGATTTTATATAGGAACTTGCAATCGGGCCTCAAAACCGAATGCATTAGAATGCATTATATACAACCTATCTTTCGTCAGTTAACAATTGTTAACTTTTAGGAGAGAGTATGCTTGAATCATTCCTGATCACATCAAGGGAAACCCTGGAAGCAAGCCTTGTAGTTGGCATTGTTCTGGCGTATTTGAACAAGACAGGGAATCAGCAGCACAAGAAGAGTGTGTATTACGGGATTTTCTTTGGAATTGCGGCAAGCATCCTGGCAGCATTCCTATTTACCCTTGCTGCTGGATTTGAAGGGATCACTGAACAGATTTTTGAAGGGGTCACGATGCTTATTGGTGCATTCCTATTGACGACAATGATTCTATGGATGTGGCAACAGAACCATACAAAGGAGATTGAGGGAAGGGTTGCAGGCCATCTTAAGCAGCCTTTGTTTTCTCACTTTGGGATATTTCTCCTTATTTTTATTGCAATTATTCGAGAAGGGGTTGAGACAGTTATCTTCCTGAATGCAGCCAGGTATGCAAACAGTATAAGCCTTATTGGGGGGATATCTGGTATGATTGCAGCAATTGGCCTTGGATACGCCTTCTTTATTGGTGTAGGGAACCTTAGAAGGATCTTTGGGGTAAGTAGCATATTGCTCATCTTGTTTGCTGCAGGCCTGGTCAGCCAGAGTATTCATGAGTTTGAAGAGGCAGGGATTGTTTCAGGGATCATAACTCCGCTTTTTGACATTAATCCCAGCCTCAATGCTGATGGAACCTATCCCTTATTCCATGAAAAAGGGGGGATAGGAAGCTTCCTGAAGGGGTTATTTGGGTATAATGGAAACCCCAGTTTGGCAGAGGCAGTCGGTTACGTACTGTTTCTGGCTTTGGTTGGGATCCTGTGGCGAAAAGCGGCTTCATCCAAAAAATGAGGGCTGCCATCAATTTTGCAAGCCTCTTTACAGGTATATGTGCAGCTGACGGGGGGATGTCCCTACGGGGATGTCAGCTTTGTACTTTGGAAAGCTCAGGCGAGCCGATGCGCTCCGAAGGAGCGCTTGAAAATACCTGAGTATTTTCATTGGTAGCCCGACTGAAAGGAGGTTTTTGGATGGAGCCGCGAAAAGCGAAAGCTATAAAAACAAGTGAGTTGTCTTAATAAGCGGGGTTAAATAAGCTTACGAGAGGGATAGTATGGAAACACTTGAAGAGATACAGACAACATGCCCGTATTGCAGAGGAACAGTAGCCGGAGGGATTGCAGCCAGTGAGGAGACAGACATTTTAGGTCTTCTTCAGGAATGCTCATCCTGCGGAAGGGTTTTTAGCGTGAAGGCTCAGGAATTCTTCAACAAGTTTGAGCTAAAGCAGTGGATGGCCAAGATGGACAGGAAAATAGAGAAATCTTATTAAACAGCCTGTTGTTTTTCTCTGAGATGGATTTGGGGAATGAAGAGGGTTCCG
>DATDTY010000016.1 GCA_035290625.1 Candidatus Nanoarchaeia archaeon | reverse complement strand
CAGCACCCTCTGGGCAACCACGCGTGAGATACTTAAACTAAACCCTCTTCATAACACTACTCTAAAAACCTCAAGAACTTTAAAAAAATAAAAAAAAGAGCTTGTGTTCCCATCGAAATAAAAAGTGGGACAGCTATCCTGGTTTCCCGCACAGAAGTGCAGTACACCCAGGAACGTATGCCTGCTTGACTTCCGTGTTCGAAATGGGAACGGGTAGATCCAGGCAGCTATGGCCGTCCACGGCTAAGGTGAATAAAAGGCGCTTTTTAAAGCTTTCGAGAGCTTATCTTGGCATACTGGTTTCACCAATAAACTTATAAGAGAGTTTAGACCTCTCTCTACTATGAATAGTTCCCATTGGTTAAGATACGCCCATCAAAAACTAATTGACCTAGACCTTCCCTGCCCTGGCTTTTCATTTAATTATTCTTTCTCTCCGGAATCCCTCATACTCCAACCCGATTTATATGACCAAGTGGAATTGCTCTCAATGCAGGATTTCCTGAAGGGCAGAGTTATGAGAAATAAAAGGAAATATGTAAAAAAAAAATTGGACATTATAGTCAATCAAGACGGATTTCCTGATAATGAAGAGGGATGGGAATGGACACTCCAATTGCCATTTATCACCATTGAGGTCTCTCTTGATAGAATCATATTCCCTTTTACAGGAGATTCGCCAGGACAGCCAGCATCCTATAGATCGTATAATTTTCTATGCGCGGATATAATCTCCTCCAAAACCAACATGAAAGCGCTATTGTCGGGGCGTTTAGGATCTGATTTCGGAAGCTATGAAATTCCCTGGTTCCATACAACATCTGGATCTGATGTTGAATTATTAGTCAGTGCTATGCACTCCACACAAAGGTCTTTGCAAGAACACAATACCTCGGAGAAAGAGCAAAGACGAAGGTATTTATCTCTGACGCCGGAAAAATATATTAATAATTTCTTTTGTAAACCAATCGCAGACGTGTATAAGTTTTCAACCAATATTGGTGTTGGGTAAATTCAAGATTTTTGACTTGCCTACCCCGGAACATGGTACGGAAACTCATACGTATCTGCATCGCTCCCGGACGCATCAACATACCTAACAAAATCCTCAAACTCCCTTAAGAATAATAATACGGGTTGCCGATCTGAAATACAGTTCAGGCATTCGATCCAGGGATCGTCAGGGTTAACCTCAAACGCATACTCCCTTCCGTGATAAGAAACAATAGCCATTCCATTATCTTTTATCATTCCGTCCATTAAGCTTACAAAGTCATACCTCCCTGCTAAGTCCTCGAACCCATCCAATATCCTCTGAATTTCCCGTGGCACGGGCTGATTTGGAAACAGTTCAGAGAGGCTACGTGGGTGGGGGAACACATACTCTGCAGCATCTCCTCCATCTGCCAGATGTTCTAAAAACCTAGTTAAATGGTAGATATTTACATATCCTGGAATTCCTTCTTCTCGGCAATCGCGGCCGGAGCAAGTAAGCAGTAAACCGGTTTCTGGAACCAACTCAAACTCATATACTCTGCCTTCATCCGAAACCGAGACGCTGCCATACGTATAAGTCACAAAATCATATCTCCTGCCCAACTCTTCAAGCATTTGTTCGGTTTCCTCTGCCTCAACTATGTGCCTCTCGCTTAGGCATCGCTGGTTAGCATCTTCCTGAGTGAGATCCCGCAATAAGATTAACAAATCCCTACCGATTTTTCTCGCCTGGCTTCGGAGTGCTATATTTTCCCCTAAACATTCACCCTTAGGAAGCTCAAACCCGACATCAATATAGGTGCCGCCGTATCCTGTCTGGCATACATCCCTCCACGCATGTTCAATCCTCTCATCAAAAGCATCTATCTCTGCTGTAACAGCCTCATACTCTCTGGATTCGTTCGATTGAGTGCCTCCTGATAGAGGTGCTGTATACATCCCTCTAACACCAAGACGATCAATGAGGAGATCTATCCTATCCATCGTATCCCGAAAAACAAATAGCATCACTAAAAGTTTGTTGTCTTCGGCCTCGCGAACCATATCATATTTTAACGGATCCCAAAACTCTATCAAATGCATCTGTTCAAGCAGCGCAAGGACCGGCTCTAATTCATCTTGCAGCCCCCATTGGCTGAGGAGCAGCCTACTTCTGGCAGGAGTATATACTCTTGGCTCTTCCACTCCTTCGTGGGGAAGAGCCTGCTGGCATTCCTGATTGCATTCGCGGCTTCCATAATTCTCAAGAATATCCCAATAATCGCCCTGGTTGTCTGGAATCAGCGCAACCTGTCTTCTAATAGGTCTATACTCAGGGAAAATGTTTGTCTCAAATATCCTCCTTTCCAAGTTTCTGCTTCTCTCGCAAGCAGACAACTCATCCTCTTGTGCATCCGACCCATGGCTGACCTCTGCTCCCTTTCCTGCCCTTAATTCAGAGGTATACGACCCGATAACAGCAAGAATGCCTATGCTCACAATCAGTCCAGCAATCAGCACAATCAGCGGATGAACTCCCTTAGAAAGCCTTGCACGACGCATAATCCACTCTTTGGGGGGTTCACGATTTATAAACCTTCCGTCCACCGGGTCGCATTGAAAAGTCATGCAGCGCCCTCTTGTGAGCCATTATAACGGAGCGGCGGCACAGCGACAAGAGGGTCGCCTCCCTCGGAGAATGTCGCTATTCTGCCTGACTTGCGCATGGCGAACTGCTCCGCAGGAGCGACCAAAAATGCGAAGTATTTTTGAGTATTGGCGCTGCCGAGCGAAGCGAGCAATTTTTCAATGCGACCGTCCACCGGTAACCCAACCAAAACCCAACATATATAAAAAACCCCCCATACCCCCAACTCCGATGAAAATCACAGTATTCGGTGCAGGCTACGTAGGATTGGTCATCTCAACCTGCTTTGCCGATCTGGGGAACACTGTCTTAGGATATGATATTGATAAAGAGAAGATTGAGAACCTCCAAAAAGGCATCCTTCCTATATATGAGCCTGGATTAAAAGAGCTTGTAGAGAGGAATATCAGGGAAAACAGGCTCTCCTTCACCTCAGATGAGAAGAAAGCAGTCAGAGATTCAGATATCATCTTCCTCTGTGTCGGAACCCCTCCAAGAGCAGACGGCTCTGCAGAGCTGAAATACATCTTCTCAACAGCAGAAACCATAGGAAAGCACACCAATGGATATAAATTAGTCATTGACAAAAGCACAGTTCCTGTAAACACAGCAAGGCAAATAAAGGAAAAAATCCTGCAAAATCAAGCGCAAAAAACAGATGTTGATGTTGTCTCTAATCCAGAATTTCTCAGGGAAGGCCAGGCAATAAGGGATTTCATGAATCCTGACAGGGTCATCATTGGTGTTGACTCAGAAAAGGCAAAACAGCTCATGATGCAGCTCTACAGGCCTATAGAGCGCACAGGCAAGCCGATCCTCTTCACCACAATCCAAAGCGCAGAGCTCATTAAGCACGCCTCAAATGCCATGCTCGCAACAAGGATATCCTTCATGAACGAGCTTTCCCATCTCTGCGAGAAAGTCGGAGCAGACATCAAGGAGGTTGCCAAGGGAATGGGCTTGGACAACCGCATTGGTCCGAGATTCCTGCAGGCAGGAGCAGGGTATGGCGGGTCTTGCTTTCCAAAAGACCTCCAATCCCTGGCAGCAACCATGAAAGAGCACGGAATTCAGTCAAAAATCCTTGATGCTGTCCATGAAGTGAACGAAAGCCAGAAGCATTCAATCATCCAAAAGCTCAAGACCCTTGTTCCAGACCTCAAAGATAAGAAAATTGCGATTTGGGGCCTTGCCTTCAAGCCAAAAACAGACGACATCAGGGAAGCCCCAAGCATTGTGCTCATCAGCCATCTCCTCAACGAAGGAGCAAAAATAACTGCATTTGACCCAGTTGCATCAGAAAACATCAAGTCCCATTTCAACAACCACACCTCCTTAGAATTCAGGAATACCCCCTATGAAGCGATCAAGGACTGCCATGCTCTTGTCATCATGACAGAATGGGACGAATTCAGGGCTCTTGACCTGCAGGCCATAAAAACCATTCTTGCAGAGCCTAACATCCTTGACGCAAGGAACCTTTACGAGCCTTCTGAGATAAGGGCCTTGGGCTTCAACTACAAAGGAATTGGAAGGTGATACCATCAACGCTATTGTGCTTGCGGCAGGATATGCAACCCGGCTCTACCCTATTACAGTTAACTTCCCAAAGCCTCTTCTCACAGTTGCAAGAAAGGAAATAATGACGAGATTAATTGAAAAAATTGAGGAGACCAATATTGACGAAATCAGCATAATCACCAACGCAAGATTCTATTCTATCTTTGAAAGCTGGAAAGGAAACCAGAATTCAAGAATCCCAATTCACATTATCAATGATCTTACAACATCCAATGAAACCCGCCTTGGCGCAGTAGGTGATCTCAATTACGCAATAAATAAAGGCAGTATAGATGATGACCTCCTGGTCATACCCGGAGACAACATCTTTGATTTCTCATTCAATACCCTCATTGAATTCTTTATCCAAAAACAAGCTCCCGTCATAGCAGTGAGCGACATGAAAAATAAAGATGCCATAAAAAAGAGATATTCCTCAGTTGTATTGGATGGGAAAGGAAAAGTCATATCCTTCGAAGAGAAGCCAGAGAACCCAAAATCAACGCTGACCTGCCCGGCATTCTTTATCCTTCCGCGCGACCATCTTGAGCTCGTATCCGAATATCTCTATCAAGGCCATAATCCAGACGCCCCTGGCCACTTCCTCCAATGGCTCTGCTCTGCGATGCCCGTGTATGGCCTGCTCCTGCAGGAAAAGCGCTATGACATAGGGAACATCGAGTCTTACAATGAAGCAAATAAGCTCTTTGAGGAGAGAGGATGAAAGCCCTGATTCCCTGCGGAGGCTATGGGACCAGGCTCTATCCCATTACCTTAACCCACCCCAAGGCATTGCTGGAAGTGAGGGGAAAGGCAATAATCTCCCACATCGTCGATAAGCTGAACGAGCTTACAGATGTCGATGAGATCATCGTCATCTCAAACAATAAGTTTTTCCATATGTTTGAAGCCTGGAGCAAAACCGTCTCTTCCTATGCCAAGCTCACATTATTCAATGACCAGACAAACTCAAACAGCGACCGCCTCGGCCAGATTGGTGATCTTCAGAAAGCCATCGAGGACCTTAAACTGAACGACGACATCATTATCATTGCCGGAGATAACCTGTTCAATTTCTCGTTAGCTTCATCGTATCAATTCTTCATGAAAACCAGAAAAATAATCAATCCGCTCTATGACATAAAGTCAAAGGAGGCAGCAAGGCAGCTCGGAAACGCAGCCATTGACAACGAAAACAGGATCATCTCCTTCGAGGAAAAGCCGAAAGAGCCAAAATCCACGTATGTCTCCCTAGGCATTTACTATATCCCCAAAGAGCAGCTCGATCTCTTTAGGAGATATATTGATGAAGGCAATGACGCAGATAAGATGGGCTATTTTTGTGCGTGGGTTTTAAAAAGCAAGACGCCTTTCTGCGGCTTTGTCTACACAGAAAAATGGTTTGACATCGGCTGGCTGGAATCATTGCAGCAAGCAAGAAGGGAGTTTACACCCTAAACTGCAACAAACAGCTTCGATGAAAATGAAGGCAGCATCATCCGTGAGCCTCTGAAGCAAGACAGCCCAGCGACAAAGGGGTCGTCCCATCCGGGGAATGTCGCTTACCCCAAGGATACGTGCGAGGCGAACCTGATGCTGCCCGAGTGAAACGAGATTTTCATCGAAGCTGTAATAAACTACCATAAACGAAGATGCCAAGAACACTCATCACAGGAGGGGCAGGCTTTTTAGGAAGCCATCTCTGCGAGTATTTTCTCAAAAAAGGCCATGAAGTCATCTGCATGGATAATTTTATTACCGGAAACGAAAAGAACATCTCCCACCTAAAAAAAAATAAAAAATTCTCCTTGATAGACCATGACGTATCCAAGCACATTGAGATTGAAGGAGATCTGGACTACATACTCCATTTTGCCTCTCCAGCATCTCCTATTGATTACCAGCAGATCCCGATCCAGACATTGAAAGTAGGGTCTCTCGGCACGCATAATGCCCTTGGCCTTGCAAAGGCAAAGAAAGCAGTTTTCCTTCTTGCGTCAACATCAGAGGTCTATGGAGATCCATTGGTAAAACCCCAGCCAGAAACCTATTGGGGGAATGTGAATCCTGTCGGCCTGAGGGGCTGCTACGACGAGGCAAAGCGCTTCGCCGAAGCAATAGTCATGGCATACCACCGCGTCCATAATGTGGATACAAAGATTGTCCGCATATTCAACACTTTTGGCGAAAGAATGCGGCCAAATGACGGCAGAGTCGTCCCAGCCTTCATCACCCAAGCACTTGCAGACAAGCCATTAACGGTCTTTGGTGATGGCTCGCAAACACGCTCTTTTTGTTACGTTTCAGATGAGGTAGAAGGCGTCTACAAGCTCCTCATGTCAAATATCAATAATCCCATCAACATCGGAAATCCTGATGAATGGACAATCCTTGACTTTGCAAAGAAAGTCATTGAGCTTACCGGCTCAGCCTCAAAGATCATCCGCAAACCCCTCCCAACCGACGACCCCAGAGTCAGGCAGCCAGACATAACCAAGGCAAAAAAGCTCCTGAACTGGCAGCCCAATGTTTCTGTTGAGGATGGCTTGAAAAAGACGATTGAATGGTTTAAGAAATCTAAATCATCTTAACAAATTTACAATGAATTCAACTACATATAACCAACGAGAATTTGCTTCACGCTCAGATCATAACGACATTCTGAACGTCAAATTTAAATACATAAGCAATCATTAGCCCATCTAATGAAGCTAATCATAATATTATTAGCCATATTCCTGATCATCTCTGCTTGCGCTGACACGGAGAATACTGGAATTAGAGATTCTAATTGCAACACCTATAATGATGAAAACCTCCAGAAGATTAAATTTGATTTCTGGGATACAAAAACAAATACAGAAATTGAGAAATGCCTGCAAACGAGCGAGAACATCCGATTTTATAATATCACAAATGATGATTTCATTCAAAAATACCCCACTGTTTCAGGAGATTATGTCGTATGGGAAGATTATAGAAACGGTAAGACCGATGTCTATCTCTACGATATCCCCAAAGAAGAAGAATCTCAAATTACTGTTTTTGATGGAGAAGATTTCAAACCTTTTATCAGGAAGAATCTCATCTTATTTCACAAGCAGTATGAGGGAGATCTAATTAACCATATCCCAAAATTGTCCAACGAAAAAGGATATTGGAGTAGCGAGCTATTTATGTATGATATCATAAACAATAAGTTTATACAATTATCCAATGTTAATCTAGCATTAGGTATCATCGCAAAAGGAAGTTTTGATGGAGACTATATAATAACAGATAACGGTGTATACGATACTACGGATAGAATTAACAGAGACCCAAATAGGATTGTTACAGTAAAATGTTTCGGAGCTGAAGACATGGAACCTCGTGTGGCGGGTCCAAGTTTCCCAACTATTGAGAACGATTCCGTGAAGACGCTTGTATGCGCGAAAGAGTCTCCTCTCTTAAAGACACCAATCAAGTTTGTTCCGTCTGAGATACAAAAATTAAGAAAACGGAATTGGGAACCACCAAAGGAGCTTAAAACAAGCGCATTAATGATTATTGATGACCCAACCCCTCCTAATCTAAAAAGAATATGCACTCCCGATACCTGTGAGGATATCCTAAAGAGAGATCCAACCATTATTGACTGTCTTCATTCAGAAAGATTATGCCAAGATGATGAATATTTGTATGGTGGACTTCCCAATCCCAGAGGATATTTACAAAGCGGACTTCTAATTGGAGGTAACATCTTTAATATTAGTAGTGGGGACTATCAAAGAGTGAATGTCCCTTATAAACAAGTCAAAGGAAGTTTTGCCATAGACTATTCGCTAAGATGGAGATTAGAAGATCTAGCATTATTAGATCTAAAGAAAAAACCAGTCTTTTATAACCCAAGCGTTCCTAACGAAGTTCTGTCAGGATTTGATCCAACCATGGACCTATTCAGCGTATGCCTTAAAAAACATCATGATCAGACGGAAGATGTTTGCGACAAATGGAGAAATTACGTACGAATATACGATTTCAGCAATAATAAATACTCCACTATCAAAGGAAATCTATGGGGCTCCAATGATGAGAGAACGATCATTGTTGAACGTGGTGATTTTGACATAGATAAATATATAGGAAATGTTGGAATCATGGTCGATGGAATCAATCTCCAAAATCATCCTGAATTAGATTTCAATGATAATAGAATCGTTTGGACAGTTAATAATGAAAAAATAATAAATGAGGTCTCTAACCAAAATACTGATATTAAATTGGCAGTAATCACCTAATCTTTTCCACCACCACCAACCTATTTAAACACTCCAAGAACCATCTCCATTGGGGGGGAACACCTGTCAATTTGCAAGAGTATATTGATCCAATCTGCATATTGGACGAGTAACCTCAAGGAGAAGGTCGTAAATTAATTTATAGCAACAGAGATTAATTTTAGTACATGATTCTCTGTGGCTATATTCGGAAGAGGCGACTATGTTTATACGATTATTTGCCTCTTCCGCTATAGTTAAGACCATAGGATAGGACAAAGCATGAGTAACGCTATCGTTGTCTTTCAGGGAAAGAACATCAGGAGAGCCTGGCACAATAATGAGTGGTGGTTCTCTGTTTTTGGCATCATCTCAATTCTTACAGACAGTGCCGATCCCAAACAATATGTAAAGAAGATGCGAAGCCACGACCCTGTTCTGAATGCGAACTGGAGTACAATTTGTACCCACCTTGAACTTTCTGCTCCGGATGGCAAGAAAAGGGAAACAAACTGCGTCAATACAGAAGGGGCTTTTAGGCGGAAACTTGAAAAAGATACTAAAACGACGATTGAAGAATTTATTGAAGAAAGAGAAAAATATTATCTTAAGATTTTTGATGAGAGTGATGTAATCAGATTTGCTAAGGAAGCCCAGAATTATATTGAGTTACATAACGAGTTTCATACTCCGTATGGAGAAATGGTAAAAAGAGGACAAATATCAAACAAAGAGATTATGTTCAAGAATAGATGCAGCAGAGTATTTTTAGGCATTGCTATTGAACTGATGATAAAGACAGTATACTTAAAGAGGGGCTATAGCATAAACAAGCATAATAAACCCAATACACAGCAACTTATAAAATTAAGAGAGGTGGAAGACCTCTATTTGATTACGAAGACCCATAGTCTTCATTTTCTAATAAAAAATCTCAATAAAGTTTTACCAGAGCACAAATACAATTTTGAACAGGACATAAGGAAGGGATTGGAATTGGCAAGAATATGGAGAAACGTAAATACCCATACTATGACTGGGGGGCACATTCAATGGGTGGGCGATTATCGTTCCATTTGCTGCTCGATAGAAATCATTAGGGATTTGGTTCTATCTGGAGTCTTATCAAATCCCTGACTAGGCATGGACTACCTTTAAGGCAAAGCCGAATTCTCCAAAACCTATTTAAACACTCCAAGAATCGTCTCATTCTGGGGGACAATGAAGAAAGCATTCATTACTGGAGTCACAGGCCAGGACGGCTCGTATCTTGCAGAGTTCCTGTTAGAGAAAGGCTATCAAGTCCACGGCCTTGTAAGAAGGTCAAGCAGTTTCAACAGGAAGAGGATCGAGCACCTCCATGCCAATTATTATGAAAGAAGTAAAAACTTCTATCTGCATTACGGAGACATGTGCGATGCAGTGAGCATCATATCCATCATCAAGCAGATTCAGCCTGACGAAATCTACAATCTTGCAGCCCAAAGCCATGTCCATATCTCTTTTGAAACACCTGAATTCACAGCAAACACCGATGCAATCGGCACCTTAAGAATTTTAGAAGCAGTAAGGCTGCTCGGCTTAATCGACAAGACAAAAATCTACCAGGCTTCGACAAGCGAACTCTATGGAAAAGCACAAGAGCCATTTCAATCAGAAAAAACCCCATTCTACCCAAGAAGCCCGTATGGAGTTGCAAAGCTCTATGCCTACTGGATCTGCAAGAACTACAGGGAAGCATACAACATGTTTGTCTGCAACGGAATCCTTTTTAATCACGAGAGCCCAAGAAGAGGAGAAAACTTTGTAACAAAGAAGATAACCGGGGGATTATGCAGGATTAAGCTTGGCATGCAGGATAAGTTGCATATGGGCAATCTCAATGCAAAAAGAGACTGGGGATATGCGAAGGATTATATTGAATCAATGTGGCTGATGCTGCAGCAGGACGAGCCGGACGATTATGTTATTGCTACAGGAGAATCAAGAAGTGTAAGGGAGTTTATTGAATCCTGCTGCAAAGAGCTTGAAATCGATATCGAATGGAAAGGCGAAGGCGTAACTGAAATCGGCATAGATAAGAACACCGGAAAGGAAATCGTTATCGTAGATCCAAGATACTTCAGGCCAACAGAAACCGACTTCCTGAGAGGAGACGCAGCAAAAGCCAGGGAAAAGCTCGGATGGAGGCCAACCACAACCTTCAAGGAGCTTGTTAAGATCATGATCAATGCTGATATGGAAGAAATAAAGAATGGCAGGAAATAAAAAGATCATAATTCTCGGCGCAGGTTTGTCCGGCCTTGCAGCAGCCTATATACTTGCTCCGAAGTTCAATGTAACTCTCATTGAAAAAAATGCTTCTCCGGGCGGATTGGCGTCAAGCTTCGAGCATGAAGGCAGGTTCTACCCTCTTGGCTACCACCAAATCCTCTCCTCAGACAAGACGCTCCAAAACATGTTCAGGCAGCTTGGCCTGTATAATCAAATTCAATGGAAAAAAACCAATATTGTTCTCTTTTACAAGAAAAGGTATTACGATCTCACAAATCTGGTTGATTTCTTAACATTCCCGATACCTCTCATAAAAAAAATACGCTGGGCAGTATTCATGTTTTCCTGTTTTTTAAAAAAAGATTGGAGTTCCCTCAACAACACGCCTGCTGACAAATGGCTTGACAAAAATGCAGGAAGGTTCATCCGAACCGAAATCTTCGACCCTCTGATTGACATCAAATTCGGCCTTCCTTCCTCTGAAATCAGCGCATCATGGCTCGGCACCAGGCTGTCGAACAGGGAAGGCTCCTCGAAATTCGGCTTTATCCCAAACCGTGCCTGGACAGAGGTCATTGCAGCCTCCCTTGCAAAGGAAGTTGAACAAAGAGGTGCGAAGATCCATTACAACACTATTATAAAAAAGATAGGCATAAAGAATAAAACCATAAAAACAGCAAAAAAAGAAAACATAAAGGCAGACATCATCCTCTCAACCCTCCCCCCTCCTGTATTCCTGGGGCTATCGGGGTCAAAAAATAAGGATTTAGAAGCAATTGATTATATCCACACCATCTCCCTTGTCTGCTCAGTGAAAAAGGTACCCAAAGACTTCTACTGGATGGTCAACATTGCTCCAAGATGCAGCTTCTCAGGAATCTTTAATCTATCATACCTTAACTCTTCTCTTGGCCAGAAAGGCGAAACCATCATCAACCTCTTTACCCATTGCGGATCAGATAAGGGCTTTTTTTCAAAATCAGAGGAAGAAATCATCAAGTCCTATGAAAAAGATTTCGAAAGGATATTTGGCTACCCTTTGGGCTGCGAATGGAAAAAGCTTAATAAAATCAGGTTCTCCTCACCTAAATTCACAAAAGGATACACGAACCCATCAATAAACCCTGAGCCGGGAATCTACCTTGCAGGAAACTACACGACCTACCCATTAATAACCTCAACAGGAACTGCAATTGAATCAGGCATAAAAGCAGCCAAAAAGATCATGAATGATTGCCTATGAAGCCAGACATCTCAATCATCCTCGCAACCTACAATGAACGGGGAAACATAGAGCTTCTCATCCCGAAGATCCAGGATGCTCTGAACAGAAAAAACATAGAGATCATCGTAGTTGACGACAATTCTCCTGATGGTACCTCCAAGATTGTTCAGAATCTTCAGAAGAGATCAAAAAACATCCGGCTTATAACACGAACAAGTGAAAAAGGCCTTGCCTCAGCCCTTCTGGCAGGATTTGATGCGGCAAAAGGCGATATTCTCATAGCAATGGACTCTGACCTTGCCCACGACCCGAAATATCTTCCCGAAATGATACACGATGTCCAAAAAAAATCTATAGACTGCATCATCGGAAGCAGGTATCTCAGGAAAAGCAGATTCATAGGAAAGCCTTTTCACAAGAAGCTCGCATCAATGCTCGGCCAGAAGCTCTTCACGTCCATCCTTGGGCTTCCGATCAGAGACACGACAAACAATTTTAGGGTGTTCAAAAGAAGCCTCTACCGGGATATCAGAAAAAGCCTCCATCCGCAAGGAAACGTCATGCTCGCTGAATTCCTTTATAGGGCATATAAAAAAGGATATATCATGAAAGAAATCCCCATCCTCTATATCGAAAGAAGAAAAGGGAAGACAAAGCTCAGCCTCTGGAAAGAGACCTTAAATTTCATAAGGATGATCGGAGTCATCAAGTATGGAACAAAACGATAATGCCTACAAAGGAAAAACAGTCCTTGTAACCGGCTGCTCAGGCTTGGTGGGAAAGCAGCTCTGCAGTGATCTCCTTGCAAAGGGAGTGCATGTTACCGGATATTCCAGGTCAGAGCCATTAGCCTTAATAAAAAATAAAGATTTCAAATGGAAAAAAGGGGGCATCCTGGATAAAGATTCTCTGCAGGATGCAGCATCCGAAGCTTCCATACTATTCCACCTCGCAGCCCAGCCAACAGTCTACCATTCCATTGAAAACCCCCAGGCAGATTACCAGGATAATGCCATTGGGACTCTTAATGTCCTTGAGGCAGCAAAGGAAAACAAAGCCCGTGTCGTCTTCGCCTCGACAATAACCCTCTACGAAAAAAGGAGGGATCCAACCCCTCAAAAAGAGCACGAGATTGTCCCATCTGTTCCGTACGCGATCAGCAAGTACTCTGCAGAGCTCTTCTGCAGCACATACACCAAACTCTTCAATATCCAAACCACAATCCTCAGGTTTGGCTATATCTTTGGAATAGAGGCTAAAAGAGGCCCCGTCTATGACGCGTTTGCCCAATTGTCAAAAGGCCCCAAGATAACCATCTACACAAGCCCTGACGACTCCCTCGATATGATCTATGTGAAAGATGTCTCCTCAGCGCTTATGCAGGCAGGACTCTCAGGCAAGCAGGGACCATTCAACATCGGCTCCGGAGATCCGATCAAAGTAGGAGATATCATTAAAAAAATAGCAGGTTTGCTCGATATTAAGGATCCTGAGATTACCCCATCAACCCTCTCCCATATAAAGAAAGAAGGCATGTATCATGTCATGGACACCTCAAAGGCAAAAGAAGAATTAAACTGGCAGCCGGAATACACTTTTGACGCTGCAATTGCTGAAATGCATGAAGAATTGGTAAACAAGAGGCCAAGACACAGGATAGACCTGCAAAAGAGGGCCTAATAAAGGTTAATGATGGTTCAATTGAATGATCATACACCAAATAACCAATGATACCTCACTAAAACTAAATCCTTAAGAAGATAACTAAAAATAATATGAATCAATAAAGATAAAAAACGAATTCGATTGGCTGTGAAATAGAATAACCTCCAATAAAAAATAACCAATGAAAAAATTAAGAATAAGCAAACAGTAACAAAATAAAAAAGATAATAAAAATAAAATAAAAAAATAACCGCTGATGTTCAAAATACCCCCACTCAATACAGAATAAATCCACCCAGAAGCCAACGAACCAAAACCAACTAAAATGAAACACACAAAGCCGTACTTCAGGTTTGATGACGAGCGCGGATTTCTCATAGAGATCATCAAAGGAGATGCCTGGAAACAACTGAGCCATTCCTCCACAAGGAAAGGCACCACACGAGGAGGCCATTACCATAAGATAACCAAGGAGTTTTTCTATGTCATAAAAGGATCTGCCGAAGTCAAAATCAAAAGCGCAAAGACAGGAAAAGAGGAAACCTTCATCGCAAAGAAAGGCGACTGCTTCATAGTAGATCCCTATGACTTCCATTGGCTCACAGCCATTGAGGACGCAGAATGGGTTGTCCTGCTTTCCAAGGAATATGACGAGAATGACAAGGATATCTATAAGTAGGCTTCCCTGAAAATGTAGTTGCCGTCATTTTTGCGAGGCTCTTAACATTAAAGACGGAAAACCGACAAGAGGGTTGCCCATCCGGGGAATGTCGGTCATTCCCATCGTCTTTACAGCCGAGCCGACGTGCTCCGAAGGAGCGCCCGGAAATGCTTGGCATTTCCGACGGCAACCTCGGAGAGATTTTCAGGGAAGCCCTACAAGTAGCAACCTTTATAAAAACCCGTTCAAACCCTTCTTCAATGGCAACTCAGCAAATCCTCGTCACAGGAGGGGCAGGCTTCATCGGCTCCTTCACAGTAGATGCGTTGATAAAAGAAGGCCATGAAGTGACCATC
>DATDTY010000015.1 GCA_035290625.1 Candidatus Nanoarchaeia archaeon | reverse complement strand
CTCCCAATGGCCGCCTTTGTCCGGGCCGACTCTTTTTATTTTTCCTGACTTCTTCAGGCTGGAAAGCTGCATTTCTATTGCTCTCGAACTTATCCCAATTTTCTGGCTCAATTCCTTTGCGCTGATCTCCGGGTTGGCTTTTATCAGTTCAATTATCTTCTCCGAAGTTTTCTCCGAAGTTTTCTCCGAAGTTTTTCCTGCCGGCCTTTCAAAGATTATCCTGAAATGGCCCGCAGACTCCTCAAACGCTGGCTTATCAAGCCCTTCCGCTTTAAGCCATTTGATGATATTGAGAATGCCCCTGCCCCACACATCAATTAACCCGGTATAATAAAAAACCTTGGCTAATAAGGGGTTTTTCGGCACCGATTCGTGCTCTTTGTACAAATCCTTGATCTTTATTTTATCAGGAAGCTTTCCGGGATTGGCAATGACAATTTCAGAATCGTAAATCTTGATATAAGCAAACCCTGTGCTAAAATACTCCCTGTGTATCAAAGCATTAATTACCGCTTCTCTTAATGCTTCAATCGGGACTTCCCATCTCTCTTTTCGATAAAGCCCTTCAATTTTAGCGGACAACCTTAAATGCTCTTGGAAAAAAGATATGCTCTTGTCTAAACTGTCAAATAAGTTGCCGTCAAAATCCTTCATGTCAATAAATCCTTCTTTCGTGACCCCCCTAAACCTTCCGCATTTAACTATAGCATTGTTGAAGAATTTCTTGGGCTCCTTGCCAAAAAGGATTATTGCTGCATTTGTCAATTTGCCATCCTTGATTAAGCCGAGCTTTTTAAGGACTAATCCTTTCTTTTCATTTTTAATGGCAAGCCTTTCTGATTTTTTTGCTGCTTCAATGAATCTCCTGATCGCACTTTCATCAATGTCCCCTAATGTTGCATTTTCACATATTTGGCTGTCCCACCGAAGTTTCCCCATGTTCTTCTTCAAGATGTAATTCTCAATCTCCTTTGGGCTCAGCCGCCGGTCATCATCAGAAACCCGGATATAGGCCCTGCCAAAAGCGAAATAAGGCGCATCTTCTCCATGAAAAGAAACCTTGACGCATTCTTTTCCCTCGAGATCCAGCTTCTGTACGGAGGGATAGATCTTTGGTTCAATGGAGTCAGAAATTGCTTTTGAGATTTCCCTGAGCGTTCTTTCGGTAATCTCCTGCCCGACAACGGCCCCGTCATTCTTTATCCCAAAATAAAGCTCCCCCTTCTGGTGCTTGTTCAGGATGGAAGCTATCGAAATAACAGCCTCCTTTAGTTCAGAGGTTGATTTCTTCAATTCAACGGTCTCGGACTCTTTGAATTTCATCTTGTCCTTTCCAAAATCCTCAAGCTTTCCTCAGCCGCCCAATCATTCAATAATAATGAATATTCATTCATCTCCCAATCCCCTTATAGGTTATCGAGCCATCCTCAATCTTCAAAAAGTTCTTTCCGTCAATCACGATCTTATCTTTCATCTTAGAGAAGTCGATCTGCCTGAACTCATCGTGGTTTGATGCAAATATCAGGACATCAGAGCGAAGAGCCTCCTCAAAGCTGCAGTTTGACTTTTCAGGAACATGGGGATCAAAAACCAAAGGCTCAACCCCCAGCTTCCTCAGCTCATGAATGATCTCGAAGGAAGGGCTCTCGCGGATATCAGGAACGTTCCCCTTATACGCCAAGCCAAGAACGCTGATTTTCACGTCCTTCGCATTTTTTCCTTTTTCCGTAATTGCCTCTAGTGCCTTTTTCACCGTATACGCAGGCATGCCCTCATTGATCTCCCTCGCTAATTTCAGGAATTTATAGTCAAAGCCGTTCTTGCCGGGATTCCTGATAAGGTAATATGGATCTACAGGGATGCAATGGCCTCCAACTCCGCAGGAAGGGAAATGGGGGATAAAGGAAAACGGCTTTGTTGACGCTCCTTGGATAACCTCAATCACATCAAGGCCGATGCTGTCAAAGCCTTTAGCCAATTCATTCACAAAAGCGATATTGACATCCCTGAATGTATTCTCGACAATCTTGACTGCCTCTGCTGCCCTGATTGAGCTCATCTCTTTGATTGGTGAGTCGAGGATTGAGGCATAGAATTTCTTTGCCAATTGTAAGCTCTCTGCATCAATTCCTCCGATGACTCTTGGTATCTTTGTAAGCGTAAATTCCTTGTTTCCTGGATCAATCCTTTCAGGGCAATAGGCAAGATTATACCTCTTTCCGCTCTCATCGAGAATCGGCTTGATGACCTCTTCAGTCGCTCCGGGATTCAGGGTTGATTCAATGATCACAAGCTGGCCTTGCTTCATAAACGTTGAAATTGACTCAGCTGCCTTTTGCACAGGACCGTAATCAGGATTGTGTCTTTCATCAACAGGAGTGGGAACGCACATCACGACAATATCAGCCTCTTTGATGCAGGAAGGGTCAGTAGTCGTCTTTATCCTGGATTTCTTCTCGAGAATATCATATCCAACAACATCATACCCTTTCTGAGCGCATAACTCAGCCAGTGGCATGCCCACATACCCCAGGCCGATAATGCAGACGCTTTTCATCCCTTCCCCCCATTCTTCACCTTGTCAATCCTTTGCGCACGAAGTGCAGGGATAATAACCCCTAATTTCATCCTAAACCCCCAACATGAACTTTAATAATCTTCTTTCTCTATCAGGCCATCAATCTCTCTTATGAAAGGAATAATGTCCCCATTAATAATCTTCTCTGTATTTTCTCTCTCTTCTTCGCTATGGGCTAAAAACATTCGGTAGCCGATATTCTGCCTTAATTCAAAAACCCGGCTTATTTTCTTTGCAAGAGCTCTCCTGCCTAAAACCCGGCTTAGGGCAATCTGCACGCAAATATGGCTTTCGACTTTATAGCCTTTCAAAGCCAAAATCTGGTTTGCCTTGTGCTCCATGGCAAAATAGCCTGTCAACACCGCTAATAATGGGGCAGAAGATTTCAATAGCGCCTTGGTGCCTTCCAGAAAATATTCAGAATTATTTTTATGCTGTTTTGACAGCTGCTGCACCATCCTGTTGTCCTCTATGTTGGTTACCGTAGGCTCCAATGTGAGCGTTCTCCTGCCCAGGCATTTTTCTTCAAATTCTTTATCCATTTAGATGACCCCCAGAAATGAGGCTACCTCTTCCTTCAGCTCAGGACTGATATGCAGGATGATGGAATCGCTTTTTATGTTTTTGTGGAATAACGTGTCCTTTTTTGCATCGTTCTTAAAGGCTTCCAGGCTTATAACCGTTGCGTTTATTTTATTGCCTGATTTTACCTCACGCAGCGCATCTAAAATCCCATCCTGGGAATTTTTTGGCACAATCAGCAAATCAATGTCGCTTCGTAATGTTGCATCCCCCCTGGCTTGGCTTCCAAAGAGCATGATTAAGCCGGCATTTTCTTTTATTTTTGCAACAGCGCTTTCCAGGACATTCCATGTATGTAAAAATACAATCTCTTTCCGCTGCCGCGTTTTTTCTATTCTGAAAATCTCAAATACCTCATGGGCGAAAGGATGTTCAGTATTGAACTTGAAGAGCCTTTCTTTTCTGCTTCCTTTGATTTTAAGCAAAATCCCCTCTTCGACTAACTCCTCAAGGGCCTTGTGGATTATTCCAATGCTCAGCTCGGTTTCATTCTTGAGGTTTTGCAGGCTGAAAGCAGCTCTGGATTCTGATAAAACCCTGAGTATCTTTACTTTTGCCTTTGATCCTACCACGTTTTCGAGGAACATTTTATGCCAAAACCTCCATCTTTGAGGATGATCGAAATCACTTTGCTAGGTATATACATTTTCAAAATAGTGAAAATAGATAACTGTTTCATATATTTAAATCTTTCTATTTTCAAAATAGTGAATATACTTGTTTTCATTTATAAATAATACCTCATATTTTCAAATAAATGAAAATAAACGTGCAATGGCAACGGGCTCTTCCTCATCAAACGCAGGAATAACACCCACCAGCTTCATCCTAGACCTCCGCAAATCCTCACCATACAACCTCCATAAGGCATAAATCCCTCAAAAGCCTGTCCAAGATCCGCAGCCTAATCAAGGATTCATCCCTTCCCCCCATTCTTCACCTTCTCCAATAATCCCTTATGCACGAAATGCCGGATGGAAGGATAGTTCAGCCTGTCTTTCTCAACAATCTCCTTGATCTCAGCATACAGCTTTTCGTCAATGTCTACGTTGACCATGCTTCCCCCAACTCTCCTGTCTTATCCTTTCTCTTCCTTTTCCCTATGCTTAACATGAGC
Organism: Candidatus Nanoarchaeia archaeon; assembly: GCA_035290625.1. Classification (NCBI taxonomy): domain Archaea; kingdom Nanobdellati; phylum Nanobdellota; class Candidatus Nanoarchaeia; species Candidatus Nanoarchaeia archaeon. The sequence continues at coordinate 30,280 of DATDTY010000015.1, read as the reverse complement.
AATAAACTCCCTAATATCGCCTGCCAATTCTTCTGTTATGGCGTGAAAAACAGTTTCATCATCAACGGTTCCATACTCATGGGCAAGTATGTTTCTCATCCCTTTGGCATCCTTAAGCCTGCCTGCCAGTTCAGCAGGGATGAGCCCTTCTTTTGAGATGATATCAAAGGATTCCTTATCTTCTTCAGCAGGCCTTAGCCGCCTTTCCTTGATCAGCAAAAAAGACAGATCAACTGTTGCCTCAATAATCTTCTCAAAATACCGCTCGCATGCAGCTTTTGTCTTTAATTCGCTGTATTCCTCAAGGCTTTTTGGCATGATCTCTGAAAGCTCTGAGAGGTAGCCTTCAATCTCTTCTGTCTTATCTTTTATCCTCATACAGCACCCTGCCTTTAGCCCTGATCTCTTTTCTTATTTTCTCAGGCAGATGATTGTAGACCTGGATGTCTATCCGGGGATTGACCCTTCCGGAAATCCTCTTCCTGAACAGCGTTGCCTCCTTTAGGCTGATAGCGGAAAACTCAACGCTTATATCGATATCTGACCTGAGCGTAAGAGTATTCTCTGCTGCAGAGCCGTAGAGCCGTATTTCATTGACCTTGTTAGACTCAGCTAAGATGGCCTCTTTAGCCTCCTCTATTGCGTCTTTGATGATGCTTCCCTTCTTTAATTCAAATTCTTCTGAAAACCTGGCAGCTTCCCGCATAAACTCAAGCTTTTTGCGTATATCCCGGGAGAGCCTGTTTTTCTCTGACTGGCTTAAGGCAACTCCGTAGAGCTGCTTCTCAATAATCTTTAATTCCCTCTTCCCGAATACCTTCCTCGTATTCTTGTCTGATCTTAAAAAATCAAGGATGCCCATTTAGATAACCTCTATTTAGGTTATAATAACCACTATTTAGGTTATATTTAAGTTTTTCCGTTCTGCCACGACCATCTGAGCGGCCTGTCTTTTCCAACAAGCTCGTTGATCTCAGTGTAAAGCTTCTCGTCAATGTCTACGTTGACCATGCTTCCCCCAAACATATTTCTTATGCGGAATGGATGCGTTTATTTAAAGATTGTTGTTTTTTTCTTCACTCAAGAATCAAAACGAAAACCAATTTCATCAGCAAATTATATAAGGAGAGATACGTGGCTGATCTAAATGACAGAGGGATTTTATTTTGACACCTCAATTTGGTTAGATTTCCATGAGAAAAGGGGTAAGAATGGAGGGTCAGCTTTAAAATTGATTCTTAAGATACTTAACGAAGATCTCAGGATAGGGTATTCCGATTTGAATGTTAAAGAATTCAAAGATCTGGATTATACCCAAGATCAAATAGACTCTGTTTTGAGTATGCTCAAGCCAAATAATATCCAGAAAGTTCATATCTATCGAGAGCAAAAAGAAGAAGCTAAAAAGACGGCTAAACAGAGAAATGTGCCTGAAGGAGATGCTTTACAAGCTATTTTATGCAGAGACAATAATCTGCAAATGATCTCCCGAGACCTTCATTTTATGCAGTTAAGAGATATTACCATTGCTAAACTGCCAGAAGACCTTATCTAAGCTCCTTGTCTAGCTCTCTAAAAGCCTTTTCTCTGGCTCTATGTAACTCTGCATCTGTTGTCTTCCTTTTTGATGCCCCATAAAGCCCCTTTACCCTCAATAATGCCTCTTCTTTTTCCAGGCCCCTCATTTTATCCCTTATTGCTTCTCTGATAAACTCTGTCTTCGTCGTATATCTATGCCTCTTCATAGACCTCTCTATGTCCTTCAAAAATGAATCTTCTAATTTCAAGCTTACAGCTTCCATGGTATAACTAAGTAATACTAAGTAGTATATAAAACTTGTGGCGCCTTCATTCTTGTGAGCATAGACTCGGTATTTGCGCAGTCAGTGTCATATTTCTTGCCGTCTGCTGAAATCAACTTCAGTTGTACCCAAATTGGGGACAACTCAAGCTTTGCAAATTCCCTGTCCTTGACCTTGCCCCAATATTGCATGGGCGTGGGGCTGTCTGTTAAGGCAGCAATAACATCCACCACTGAGAAATACCACTCATTATTGTGCCATATCCCTCTGATCCCCTTTCCCTGAAATACGACTAAAGCGCTTTCCGGATTCATTCCTTCTTAACCTCCGATACCTTCTCAAAGGCCATCTTGCCGGTGCCTGATGCAGGAGTAGCTCAGCCTGTCTTTCTCTACAATCTCCTTGATCTCATTATAGAGTGTATCATCAATGTCTACGTTGACCATGCTTCCCCCTTCGCAAATGGTATCCCTACGGTTATTTAAGGATTGTTATCCTCCAGTGATATATTCATTCCACATAAATCCCACATCCTATAGCTCCAACAATCAAAATCTTTATAAAGTAGCTTCCTTAGCAGAATCTGCGTGAGGAACTGTGAATAAGAACGGGAAGCAGAGTCTACTAAGTATAACCCTTACAATACTAGTGATTGCCATCTATCTTATACCAAATTTTGCAACAGCTGTCTCTGTTTCTGTCTTTACAAGCAAGCCGGAGTATGTGCCTGATGAGGAAGTCCAGGCAGACCTGAACCTTATGATCAACCCGAATGAAAGGATTCCAATCACTGACTTAAGCCTTGAGCTTGATGCAGCTCCGATCTGCAGCTTTGCAGTCAACGGAACTCCGACAACTCCCTGCCTAGGAATCGAAATCACTCCTTTAAGCACCGGAAGCTTTGGAACAGGAAACCTTTCAGGAACAGATGAGGCTACTTTAGAATTCACAAACTTTGGCTATGGGTATGGCCTTGACCAGGGCTATACGGGGAATCTTTCTTATCACGTAAAGCTGAATAGCACATTCCTTGGCATTACGCCAGGCAATCACACGCTGACTCTTGATATGAATGCAGACAGCCCCTCAGCTTCCCATATCTATTCTGGAGAGGCAAGCTTTAGCGTCGTCTCACTCACCACACTCCAGATCCCCCTAAAGAAGGGACAGAACCTTGTTTCCATACCTCTTGTCCTTGAAAACGAGTCTGTAAGAAACATCTTTAAGAACCTCATAGGAGACTTTAATGTGATTAACCTGTACGATGCCCAATCAGTAGGAACAGAATGGAAGGGCTTTGATCCTGCTGCTCCTGACTTCCTGAACTCTTTGACAGAGATCCACAGAGGCCAAGGGTTCTGGATCAACATGAGCAAGGATACAACGCTTAATGTGACTGGCATTGACAGCTTGAATTTTACCTTAAATATGGCCAATGGATGGAACATGATAGGATATCCATTCACAACAGGAAAACCAATTGAGGCCTTCCTTGGAAACTACACCAACCAGACACTGGCTGCGTGGATTTATGATCCTTTTGATGCCGGAAATGAATGGAAAGTCTTTGATCCAAAGGCCCCTGCCTTCCTGAATTCCTTGACAACTGCAACGTCTGGGTTTGGATACTGGATTAACCTGAATGCAAGTGCTCCTTAACCGCAAAGAATAAAAGCATAACCTAATTTCCATTTTTGAGGGGGGACAGACTATTATACAGAAACTCAGGAAGACAATCGGCAAAGCGGCAGTGACTCTGGAAGCACTTACTGCTCTCACCTTCGGTTCTATGTATGCAGTGAGGAATGCTGAATCAGTTCCTCAACAACCTTCACGCTTCTACGGCCTTGTTGATTATCACGGAGGTGCTGTTCCTGATGGTCTTGCTATCAGGATTGAAGGCCCGGCTGGAGAGAATTACACCCAAGACTCAGCGACAACAGCCAGCGGCTACTATAATGTGTATGCGCTTTCTGATGATCCTGACACACCCCAAAAGGAAGGAGGGCTTTCAGGAGAGACACTACAAATCTACATCGACAATGAGCTTGCAACCCAGACCGTAACCCATTCGATTGGAGGGAGTTCATCTGTTAATATTACCATCCCTTCCCCCACTCCTACGCCAACAGCAACCTCCACAAATACTCCAGTTCCAACAGACACTCCAACATTTACTCCAACAAACACGCCACTGCCAACCCCAACGTATACTGCCACCCCCACATTTACAGCAGCTCCAACAAGCACATTCACGCCAGTTCCTACAAATACGTTAACACCTACATATACAAGTACGCCTCTTCCAACCGCCACATATACTCTCGTTCCAACAGCCACGGCCTTAATCACGCCAACGCCGACAGCACCGCCTGATGTTCCTCAAGCGCCTTCCAGATTCTACGGCCTTGTGAATTATCATGGCGGAGCAGTGCCTGACGGCCTTGAAGTCAGGATTAAAGGCCCAACTGGACAGAACTACACGCAGGACTCTCCAACAACAACATCAGGTTATTATAATGTTCTTGCGCTTTCTGATAATCCTGCTACCCTTGATGATCCAAATACTCCTGAAATAGAGAATAAGGAGGGCGGAGTTAACGGAGAGGCACTTAGAATCTACATCAATAACGAGCCGGCTCTTGAACAGGTCATCCATACTATTGGGGGAAGCACAGCGCAGAACATCACCATCCCTGCTCCCACTCCAACGCCAACTCCTACAGCAACTGCCACGTCCACAAACACTCCGACTTCAACATCTACCTACACAAACACTCCCATCCCAACCTCAACCTTCACGCCAGTTCCTCCCCAGCCGACAAGCACGTTTACTTCAGTCCCCCCGCAACCTCAGCCAACCTCTACATTCACTCCAAGCAACACTCCAGTACCGTCTCAGCCAACCAGCACATTCACGCCTGTTCCGTCAACCAGCACGCCTTTTCCAACGGCAACATTCACAGCTACGCCAACCTACACTCTTGCTCCTACAAACACTCCTTTGCCGACAGACACTCCAACGTACACTCCAACACCAACGCTTATTCCTACAGACACTCCTATCCCGACAAGTACGGCAACTGCTACAGCAACAGCAACAAACATCCCCTTGCCAGGCAATGTGCATCCTACCTTAGGCATTTTTCCTCGCGATACTGAGTATGTTTTGACTCAGGGAGATGTACGCCAAATTACAGCTACGGCCAGGGATCTTGACAAAGGGCCGTCGCTGCTTGAGATCGTCCTTTCAGATTCTGATCGGGCGACCCCAATCAACCCACAGCTGCCAGTCGGAACTCTGCTTATTAGAGAATACCGCCTGAATACCTCAGCTCCAGGAGACTTTAACTTCACAATCCGTGCTTATGACGGAAGCGATTATTCAGACACGCAAAACATCCATCTTGTTATCAATCCTCTGAATCCAACAGCAACTCCTACTTTAGAAGCAACCGCAACTAGCCTGGCTACAGCAACATCAACATACACTGCAACTCCAACAAGCACACCTACATACACAGCAACCCAAACCTCGACATCCACACCCACATCCACCAGAACACCAACCCGAACTCCAACCTATACCAGAACCAACACTCCTGTTCCAACTCCAACACCCACATATACACGTACGCCACTTCCGACATCAACCTACACTCCAACTCCTACAAATACACTTCAACCCACTGCCACTTTCACTCCAGGCCTGCCAACTGACACTCCACTACCTCCAACACCTGTTCCTCCAACAAATACTCCAACTAACACACCAACAGCAACTCCAACCTATACTCCTTTGCCTGCGGGATCAGTGATTGTGACTGATACTCTGGCTAGCCTTGAGGCTATCGTGCATGATGAGGATGTTATAAATAACAGAGAGCTCGTTGTAAGATGGAATCTTCCTGTGCCTACAACAAATGCTCATATCTATGGATCAAAGGATGGCGGTCCTTATGAATTCCTTGGACAGACAGGAAATGGAACTGATACATCTTTCTCGTGGATGCCAGGTACTGACTCGCCCGCAACCTATCAGTTCAGGGTGTTTGGATTGCAGGGAAACGTTCCCCTTAATCCTATTGACTCTCCAGTCATTGCCTATAATGTTACCCTTCCTCCAGCCTTGTCAAATCTCAGAATCACTGACAATCTTGGCTCAGACCTCGACCTTACAGGAGGAGAAGACAAAGACCCATTCGATGAAAGGACTCTTGCATTAATGTGGGATCTTGGAGTCAATACTCTTACTGACCATCATGTCTATGGCTCTTTGAATGGAGGCAACTATGGCTACCTTGCAAGGACAGGCGATGGAAATGCAACATCTATCCTTTTGCAGAATCTTGATCCGGGAATTTGGCAATTCAGGGTGTTTGGCTTACATGGGAATGTTCCGGAGCAGCCCCTTGAGTCTGGAACCCTCTCTTATATTGTTGAACAGCCCACTCCAACCCCAACACCCGTGCCTCCAATCCAAAACCCAATCATTACAGACAATCTTGAAAGCCTTATTGACTTGACTGGACAAGTAGACATAGACACTGCTGCTGACAGAAGCCTCGCATTGAAATTCAGCAATCTTGATGGCCTTGCAGACATCCATTTTCAGGCTTCAGTTAATGGAGGCCCTTACATCTATATCGGTAGAACAGGAGATGGAGAAGCAACCAGCTTTGAGTGGTCTGAGACAAATCCTCTTTCAGCAGGAGCTCCTGTTCCAGGAAACATCAGTTTCAGGATATTCCCTCTTGTAGCAGATGAGAATAATGTGCTGCATCCTCTTTCTGGCATCGATGCCGGGCCTGTAACCTACGAGTTTACTCCAGACACATTCATTGTGACAGATCATGCTGACTCTATTGTTGATTTATCAGGCCACTATGACCTTGATTCTCCATTGGCGCGCAAGCTCAGCTTGCAATGGAGTGTTGCAAGAGCTGATATTGAGAACTTCCATGCTTACATCATCCAAAACGGAGTCAGGAGCTACTTTGGCCAGACACACTCTGGCGTTGTGGATTCCCTTGAATGGGAGCCTGGCAACACGAATATCGTCCCTGCTTTCAGGAATGGGCCTCAGTTCGGATCAGAACACGAGTTTGATCTGTATGGGCTTGCACGGAACACATCCAATGCTCTGGTTCCTGTTGTTAGCCTGCATACAGGCCCTGTCGGCTATTATGGAGTTGCAATCACAGACACAGAGCAGAGCCTGGAGAACCTTGCAGGAGGCTCAGACACAGATCCCCAGAATGACAGGCAGATCGTGATTCGATTTGATCTCCGGCAGCCTGGCCAGGTGTTTACAGACCACCATGTGTATGCCAACGGCGTCTATCTTGGAAGGACGGGGCCTCTTGAGGGAGAAGGGATGCTTGTCTGGGCACCAGGAAACAGGCTTATCCATCCGAATTTCAGACAGGGCCCTCAGTCAGGAAATTACAACTTCACAGTCTATGGCCGAGGCCCGGACGCATCAGGTATAACCAAGAATCTTGTCCGCGTAGATACAGTTGGTGCTCTTAACTACATTGTCGAGCAGCCTCCGGCAAGCCAGGAGTTCTACCGCACTCCAACGCCTCTCACTCCTTTGGTCACAAGAACGCCTACTCCTACAGTGACTCCGACTCCGGAGAGGTAGTCAGATTCCCCTGCCCAATAGAAATCTAAAGGCAGGGATTATGGAGATTGTCCTTCCATCGGTTTTCTTCTTTTCCTCAACATTTCTCGAGATGATGCAGCCTTCTTTAACCTTAAATTTTTCCATAAAAGAGCGCATGCCCTCCAATTCTATTTTCCCATATTTAACTTCTATTGGCATTATTGTTTTGTCAAATAAAACAATATCAACTTCATTTTTATACGGGTCCCGCCAGAAAAATTCTGCTTGAAGCTGATTAACAATGAGCCATTCAAACACCTTTGACTTGGATACATCATCTTGCCGGAATACAAGCGTTGGTGAAACGATGGTGGGGTAATATTTTTTTAGTTTTCTCTCAACTTTTCTTCTGTTCCTGGAGAAATTATACAGCTTCCTTATCAGAAAGGCATGTTCCAAGTACAGTATATAATTTGAAAGGGTCTGCCTTGATACGTTTAAATCGTTCGCGAGGTCAGAAATCTCTATTATTTGCCCGGGCTCTTCAAGAAAGATGCTAAGCAGGGATTCTATGAGTGATGCGTCCTTAATAGGAAATAATCTCTGCATATCCTGAAATACGACTTTTTCAATGATGCTTTCTTTTAGGTACTTCTTTATTATCTCTTTATCCTGAATGCCGATCAATTCCGGAAAGCCCTGGGTTAAGGTGAATTCCTCAAAAAGCTTTTCCAGCTCCCTTTTATACAGAGGGATGGGCTCGAACTTCGCTTCCTTGAATCTTAAGAACTCCCTGAAAGACAATGGCTCTATCTTGAACTCGAATATTCTTCCAGCAAGAGTCTCTTTTGATTTGCTTCTTATAAACAAGGATTCTGATCCTGAAACAATGATCTTGACGTGTTTTTCATAGAGGTCGTATATGCTCTTGACTTGGCCTTCCCAATTGCTTGCTTTCTGCACTTCGTCAAGCACTACTAAGCTCCTTTTTTCTCGCAGGCTGTTTTCAGTGAGTTCCTCATAGCTGCGCAGCACCTCTTTTATCTCAGCTTCCCTGCATTCGTCAAATGAGAAGTACATAACCCTTTTTGGATCAAAGTTCTCTTTTGTGATGGCATCCTCGATGATCTTACGCAGTAATGTGGTCTTCCCAACCCTCCTTAAGCCAGTAAATGCCAGGATCTGTCTGAGGGGCATAAATTTCTGTATCTTAGAGTAGACCTCTCTCTCTTTAAATTCGGCCTTGAAATCCTGCTTCCACCAGGGATTTAGCTCCAAGAGCACATCCTTAATCTGTGTCATTTCTAGTTAACTTAGATTCTATTTTAGGTTAAGTAGAATTAACTTAAGATATATAAACCTTTCGGTTTTAGAGCAGCGCTTCCAACTTCCCTTCAAGAGCCTTGGAAAACAGCTTTGGGCCGAAGATGTGGCAGGGATGTTGATTAAGGTAGGCTATTGCTTCCTGAGGCGTCATATTCTCTGAGATCGAATTTTCTTCTGCTTTTCGCCTGAAGCAATCAGGTATATCCAGGCAGACGATCTTTTCTTCAGCAATTCTTTTTTCCTCTTCGCCTAATTGGCAGTAGTCTTCAAGAATTGCAGTTTTCATATACCCTTCCATAACAAAGATGGCATCAGCCCATTTGAGCAAGTCCCTGGAAAACCGGGTTGCATGGCTCTCGAGCTCCTCTCCGACGCCTGCAGACCTCACTTCGGCAGAGACGCCTCTGCTCCTGCAGTACTCAGAACACCAGTCAGCAGCCCATGGGCTTCTGAAGAGATTTTGATTGCAAACGAATAGGTATTTGGGCATTGGATGGGAGAATATGATGGATTTTAAAAAGATGATGTGGAGATTTACAAAAGGAAAAGTAAGGATACGCCGCGGCCCGGTAGTGAGACTTCGTCTCGGACCGTGCCTTGGCTTCACTCACTCTGTTCGCTACGCCGCGGCCCGGATTTGAACCGGGATATCCCGAAGGAAACGAGCTCTCCAAGCTCGCGCAGTGCCAGATTGTGCCACCGCGGCAGGAAGAAACCTGAATTAAATTTCGTTTATAAAGGTTTGGAACGTGCAACTGCATCCCGATTATCCGAGAAGAGGACTCCAGCCATGGCGCAGACGAGGGAGGGGTCGTTCCCTTCGGGAAACCCGAGTAGGATTGCAGGGCAATCCGTCTGCAGCCATGTATGGCTGGTTTTCAAGAGTATGAAGTATGCTACTCCGGTGAAATCTCGCAAACGCTTGGGTTGCCGCCAAGTCCGGCTCTGCTGTTTTTGATGGTAACCGACATTCCTCCATGGGGGCAACTCCCTTGTCGGTGCTGATGTCTTGGTCCAAAACCTCACAGAAAGGGCGGCAACCTTCACTTTCACCAGAGCTGAATTGTTCAGAACGATGGACTTATGTCAGGATAGGGATCCCATCCTGGATTGGATACTCCTTGCTGCATTTTTCGCACAGAAGGCTCTCTCCGTTCTGCTTCAGCTTTCCCTTGCACTGGGGGCAGGCCAGCATGTCCAGAAGTTCCTTTGGAAGCCCCATAGGGCCAAAAATCCGACCGCCATTTATAAACCTTCCCAAAAAAGCGATATATTTATAAAGGGAGACTGAATTTAGTATATAAAAGTAGTGTTATCATATGCCGATAAATAAGTTGGGGGTCTGGCAGTGGTCCAATATGTGAAGAAGTGTCCGGAATGCGCAGGAATCAATCTCTTCATGAATAAGGAGAAGGGAGAGATCATTTGCAAAGACTGCGGCCTTGTCATTGAAGACAAGATGGTCGATTTCACCCAGGAATGGCGTGAGTTTGAGTCAGAAGGCGGGGAGTCACGAAGGAGAACCGGAGCTCCCATGACCTATACCCAGTTTGACCAGGGCATGGGGACTGAGGTTGGGAGAAAGGCAGACCTCTACCAGCTTGGGGCAAGAGACAGGAACAAATTCTTCAGGCTGCGAAAGTGGCAGTACAGGATCTCTACAGCTATTGAAAGGAACCTCAAGCTTGCATTGGCAGAGCTGAAGCGTGTTGCTTCCTACCTTAAGCTTCCAAGTTCTGTGGAAGAGGAATCTGCCAGGATTTATACCCTTGCTGTCCAGCGGGGCCTTGTACGGGGAAGGTCTATGGAATCTGTTGTTGCAGGAGCGCTCTATGCAGCATGCAGAAGGCATGAAGTGCCAAGAACATTGGATGAGCTTTCTGAAGCTTCTGGAATAGAGAAGAAAGAGATCGGAAGGACGTATCGTTTTGTCACGAGAGAGCTTGGGATCACAATCAGGCCATCCAACCCTTCTGACTACATCGCCAGGTTTGCATCCTCATTAAAGCTCACTGCAGAGACGCAATCAAAGGCTGTTGAGATCCTTGAGCGCGCACAGAGATCTGAGCTGACCTCAGGAAGAGGGCCGACAGGGATTGCTGCAGCTGCGTTGTATGTTTCAGCCCTCATCCATGGAGAGAAGAGGACTCAGAGAGAGGTTGCAGACGTGGCAGGAGTCACTGAAGTCACAATCCGAAACCGCTACAAGGAACTTCTTGAAGAGCTTAAGCTGGAGCGGGAGATAAAGAAGGTTAAGCGGAAGAAATAAGTCTTACTAGAAACCCAATGGCAGAGGTCTTTTATGGCTCATCTCTATTCAGATTCAGTAATCTCCGAAAATAGAGACCCGGATTCTGGGAGGCTAAAGGTATCCATTCCGGAATTATTCGCCTCTCATAGAGTATTTCTTGTGGAAGGAGTAAGGATATGGCGAAGGAAGAATCCCGAAGAATGGCAGGAATATCTTGCCCAATCTAGAAAAGATCTGGAGCGAATGGGCTTCTCTACTGGAGAAGAAATTGCACGTATGATAGAAATAAAAAATCAATCCCACGCAGCATATGATAATACGGGAGTTTATATGATCTCTCATCCTCCGGCATCAGGTTTCAAGTCTCAGTCATCATCTCTCAAGCAAGCAATGTGGGATGAGTCTCTCAATCTTCTCGCGGAAATCACAGCTCCAGCCAGGCGAATAGACTGTTTCAGATTACAGGATCGAAGTGGCCGGTATGATGACTTTCTTCATCAAAAAATACGATTTGCCAAAGCAGAAAGGCGTCTTTTGTATGATGGGACAATGCATGACGCGCTCATTGGTTTTGCGCAGGCTGGTTATGCCTTTAATCTTTGGGATAAGGTCTGGTGTGTAGGAGATCTCAAGGACGGAAACAAAACAGACGCTCTTGACGGCATAGTTCCGGCTGAAAGGGCAAGCCTCGATGACATCCTTAAATTGGGTATGAAGGATTCAACAATCCATGTAGAAAATCGTTAATCACCAAATCTCTGCATCTCCGACAGCAGTCATATTTACAAGATGTTCGGTAACATCAACAATAGCGGAATTATTGATCTTTCGTCCTTCTCTTTTAGTATTTCTTTGATTTTGTCTATTCTCTCCATATTCAGATAATATTTCCAGCCATGTTCCTTCTTCTTCTTTCCGCAAACGCGCTGTTTAACCAAAGCATCGAGTACGATCTCTACTTTGCCTCCATACTCAGGAGGAATGCCGTGCTGTAGAGTTTCAAGATACAGGGAACCCTTGCCAAAACAAGTTCCATCGTACAATTTTCTAATGACGGTTCTACTGAGTTTGATATATTCACTCCTTTTCACTTTGGGCATAGATTAAGACGATACTACCGGCTTAATAAAGTTTGGGTCGCTTTCTTGACCCTTAAAGTACAAAAAAGAAACCTTTATATACAAGGGCCAGGTTCCTTATTCCATGACATCAGCATTTCTAAGACTGGAAGGGAATACCGTCCGGAATAGACTATGGAATTTTTTAATAGTTCATTCAGAATTTGATTATTCAATGAAAGATATTGCTCGGTTCTCAGACGTGAGCTACACTGCGTTAAAAGAAATCTGGAAACTTTTCATAAGAAGAAAGATCGTTGTCAATACAAGGAATGTTGGAAAGGCAAAAATGTATGCATTAAACAGGGAAAATCCCTATGTAGAGAAGTTCATTGCATACTATTGGTCCGTTGTTGATTCCGAAGTGGAGAAGGGGCGCGTAAAACCGCTCGTTCAAGTGAAGGTATAACTTGATTATAGATCAACAACAAGAACGAGAGGTTGCTTTAGCCTATTTATGCGGTCTGGATACTACCTATCTTCTAGAAAAGTGAGATGTCTCTCTAGATGTTTACGCGTAGGTCGGCTAACAGAACCCCCGATGTTACTTGAAACTCAATCACCGCAGTCCTTGACAAGCTTGCCGTTCTCAAACTTCACTTTGCATACCTTTCCAGAAACAGGGACCTCAGGCTGCACCAGCTGCTCCTCTGCTGAGATCTCTTCAAGGATGATATCATTAGGCTTGCCGTTCTTCATGAGATGGAAAGGTGTGCTGAGCTCGGCATTCGGAAGCACAACAACCTCGTCTCCCTTCACGATCTGCTCGCCCTCCTCTGTAAGGTAGCGGAACTGCTTCTCCTTGATATCCTTGAACTCTGTCTGCTCTGCCTCGATGGAGAGGATTGGATACCTGCTTCCATCTCTGTAGATCGTAATGCCCTTGAGCTTCTGCTTCCAGGCATTGAGGTAGATGTTTGTGATCGTTTCCGGATCAACGCTCTCAGGCAGGTTTACCGTAGAGCTGATGCTGTGGTCAATATACTTCTGGCAGATTGCCTGGATCACAACCCTCTTCTCTGCTGCAATGAAGTGCGCTGTGCGGAAGAAATGGCTGGGAAGCAGCTTCTGCAGATCATCGATATCCTTTGTATCCTGGACCTTGGTGTTCATCTCCTTCAGGTCAATATAGGCCTGCACAGTTGGATGGAATACCTTGAAGAATTTGTTGAATGACTCGGATCGTCTTGTGTAGTAGAGGCTGAAGATCGGCTCAATGCCTCCTGAAACGCCAACATAATTCCTAGCCTTGTTCGTGAACCCCAGGATGGCATTTGATATGGTTCCTGTGGGCGCAATTGAAAGGATGGCAACATTCCTCAAGCCATGCTTCACCACTGCCTCTCTTGTTTCGGCAGCAAGGCTTTCAATGAAGAACCTGTTCTTTGCATACTGCTCAAGGTTGAAGAGCGGAAATGAGCCCTTCTCAGCAGCAATCATGGCTGATGCACCATACGCGCTGTTTGCAATCACTGATGAGACCTTCTCCATGAGCTTTATGCCCTCCTCGCTGTCATAGCCAATCCCGAGCTGATTCAGCATATCTGCAATGCCCATGATGCCAAGGCCGATCCTCCTCATGCTGGATGCTGCAGCCCTCTGCTTCTCCAGGGGATTGAGCACCGAATTCCAGCTGATCACGTTATCAAGAAAACGGACGAGGTTGGAGGTTGCATCCTGGATTCCCTTCCAGTCAATGCTCGCCTCTTCAGTATACCCCCCTTTCACAAAGCGTGAGAGGTTTATAGAGCCGAGGTTGCAGGCTCCGCCATCCTCCAAAGGAACTTCTCCGCAGGGATTGGTGCTTGCAATCGGCACGCCAAGGCAGTTTGAGGGTGAATACTTCACCATTGTAGACCAGAATATCAGGCCAGGCTCTGCAGTCTTATAGTTTGAGGCAATAAAGCGGTTCCAGACATCTCTTGCCTTGACAAGCCTCTTGATCTCGCCTGTATGGGAAGAACTGAAGTACAGCATAAAATCACCAGACCTATGGATCGCCAGATGATAGCTCTCATGCTCCAGGGGGACAACAAAATCTCCGAACACATCTCTCCGTTCAAATGCGAGGTCAGCCTCTTTGAGCGCGATATGATACTTCTCTTTGAGGTAGGTGTTGGCGTCCTGAAGTGTGTTAAAGCCAGCCTCTAAGCTGTAATCCTCAAGGTTCTTTGAGGGAATGCCGTAGGAGTAGTGCAGGGTCTTGTTCTGCGGAGCGTCGTTTACGATATGCTGCGTATACTTCTTGTAGACCATGATAGCGTTCTCCCCATAGGTGATCTGTTCGTCTACTGCTCCCATGAACTCATCAGAAACCTTGATGCTGATATTGGCAAACCTCACCTGGGTGTTATCCCTCACCTGCGTTTCAATCTCTCCAAGCTGGGCTTGGCTGAATTTTCCTGTCCATTCGCACTGCTTGATAACTTGCTTTGTTACCCAATTCGGGATTTTCTTGACATCAATGAAGCGGAGGATATCAGGATGCTTGACATCCATGGTAAGCATAAGCGCCCCTCTTCTTCCTGACTGGCCAATTAAGCCTGTGGTGAGGCTGTAGAGCTCCATAAATGAGACTGCTCCTGTTGAGCGGTCTGCTGCATTATGCACAATGGAATCTGTCGGCCTGAGGTTTGAGATATCCACACCAATGCCGCCTCCATAACTATAGGTGCGCGCACATTCATAGGCAGTGCCGAATATAGACTCGATATCGTCTCCCTGGATCAGGCTCACAAAGCAATTGGCAAGGGTCTTGAGCCTGTAGAGATCCCCTGCTCCGGCCATCACCCTGCCTCCTGGAAGATAGCTTCCATGATACAGGTCTTTGTAGAACGCAATTGCAAACTTCTTCTGAGTATCCTCTGTTGGCTCAACTGCAGCGATATATGAGGCCAGCCTGGCAAAGACGTCTTCAGGACAGCCCTCAATGCACTCTCCCTTAAAATCCTTCAGATAATACTTGTTCCTGTAGATGTTCTCTGCAAGCTCGTTATCGCCCAGGTAGTTTGGATGGCTTGGAAGCTCGCCTGCAGCAATCATGTCCTTGAGCAGATAATAGAGCCTCCGGTATGTCTCAATCCTCTCCTTTGGCACAAGCCTGGAAAGCTTTGAGGTATAGGTGAACATCTCAGCAACGGCCTGGCCCGGGCTTTCAGCAGACCCTTGTTCAGCATGTTCTGATTCGACCTTCTGGGTGACTTCCTCTTCGCGCTCTTTTGCCCTCCTGGCCCGATACAGGATATAGGATTTTGCAGTCTTTGCATGACCGTTCTCAATCAGGACTTTCTCAACGATATCCTGGACCTCCTCAACATGCGGGATGTGCGAGGAAGGAAATGCCTCTTCCATAAGCGCCACAACCAAATCAGCAAGCTTGGCTGCCTCTCTCCTGTTGCTGCCTCCTACAGACCCGGCAGCCTTGAAAATGGCTTCAGTGATCTTGTCTCTGGAAAACTCCGCTTTTGAGCCATCCCGCTTTCGAACATACTGAAGGGTTTTGTTATCCATCTTTCTGAAGTTTTTTTCTGGCTGCTGAATTTATAAATACATTGAATCTTAAAACTATAGATTAGAACAGATACGTTGTTTTTTGCGTTTTATCCTCGGGAAGATGCGATCCATTCAGCAGTAATAACTTCGGCAGGTTTTCCAGAAAGCGAAGTTCCACACTTGGGGATAGTACTGGAGTTCTATATAAATTATATAAAATCTAAACCATACTCTTATAAATTCCCGGCAATGCCGAGGTGGCATGAGAGTGCTCTCAAAGGAAGACGTGCTGTATACTGCGGACATCTGCCTTGCTGAGATAAAGAAAGGGGAGATTTTCATCTATCCTACAGACACGATCTACGGCATCGGCTGCAATGCAAAGGATGATGCTGCAGTCAGGAAGATCAGGGAGCTCAAGGCAAGGAAGACTGCTCCGTTCTCCATCATCGCTCCCTCAAAGGAATGGATACTGAAGAATTGCAGGGTATCTGAGAAGGAGAGGAAGTGGGTGCAGAAGCTTCCGGGGCCATTGACTCTTATCCTGGAGCTAAAGAATAAGAAGGCCGTGAGCCAGGCTGTAAACCCGGGAGGCAAGACTCTCGGCGTGAGAATTCCCAACCACTGGATCCATACTGTCGTTGAGAAACTCGGCTTTCCTATTATCACCACCTCTGCCAACAAGGCAGGCCAGGACTTCATGACTTCTCTGGAGAACTTGCACCATGATTTCAAGGCACAGGTTCCCATTGTGATCTATGAAGGGGAGAAGAACGGGCAGCCTTCCCAGGTGGTTGATCTGACGGGAGGGAAGGAGAAAGTGGTGAGGAAATAAATAATAAGGGGTGCTTGGTTTTGGCTTTAATGATTATTATCCGCAGGCTGGGTTTATGGTTTTAAGCCGAGTAAGGCACGTGTTTAGTAATTCACCGTCTGGGATAGAACCGCAGGCCTCCTGGCAATCTCTGCGGGCGTTTAAACAACGCTGAGTTTCTTCTGTACCGCTATATGCGTTTCTGTCTTCTATGCCGTTTGCCTGAAGCGTGTTCCAAGCTACATCGGAAGGGCTTTGGCCGCCTACGCAAGCTCCTTCCAATGCAATATTGAAAAAAGAAAGATAGCATCCCGTTACATCAGCTGATTCAGAGAACTCTCTGCGGCATATAGACATAACACCTTCGCTCCATCCTTCTCCTGTCATTCCGAGACTGCGTGCAATCTCCCTGCCGACATCATCTGGCTGAGTAATCTCTCTTAGTTGCTGCCATTGGAAGGGATCCGATGGGTCTAAATGGCGTATACAAGGAGCCTGGCAGGTCGGTACTTCAGTGGATACCTCAGTTGAATGGGTAGTAGTCTTTGAAGCAAAGCCTGCTTTGTCGGTGTCTTTATTTCGATCTCCGATCCCTGAAATAGTGACAAAAGAAAGACGACATCTCATTACATCATAAACTGATTCAGAGAACTCTCTGCGGCATATAGACATAACACCTTCGCTCCATCCTTCTCCTGTCATTCCGAGACTGCGTGCAATCTCCCTGCCGACATCATCTGGCTGAGTAACTCCTTGAGGAGGCGTCCATCGAGAAGGATTAAATGAGAGTATACACGGAGCCTCACAGATTCTCACTTCAGTAGAATGAGAAGTATCAGTAGAGTGATCAGTGCTGCTCTTTGAGGCAAGGCCTGCTTTGTCGCTGTCTTTATCATTTCCGATTAAGCTGCCTAGAATCAAAGCAAACGCCAGAAAAAGAGCAAGAAAACTAAGCCGCTGGTAATTCTTTGTTTTAATCTTTTTTGATGGTTGTTGCTTTTTCATTGCATCTGCTTACCTGCTCAAGAAATGTATCTTGCAGAGAGAATATTTAAGACTTTCCATTATCTGGAGGCTGGTGCGAAATTCTCGCAATGCTCGGATTGCCATCGAGTTCGCACATGGCATAGATGTCTGTGATAATCGACATTCGTCCCGGATGGAGCATCCCCTCGAGGTCGATGCTTATTCATTAGCGATGTTGCTCACAAAATGATGGCAACCTACAATTTTGCACCAACCTCCCTTATCTGAGCTGTAAAGTCGAGGTCACCTAAAGATGAATTGTTTAGTCAACTTGACCCTTCCCCCTCTTTATTAATGCAATTAAGGCCAATAAAACTGCGGCTGCAAACAAAAACCAAACTACTAAAGGCCCTTTTACAAAAAAAGAGTTTATCAAAGTGGTTAGATTAGCCATAAATATATTTACGCTTACCTGGTAATCGCTGCTCATTGCAAGCTTGCCCATTTTTGCAAGGTAGAGTATAAGCGTTCCCATCAAAAGAAACATTATCCCTGCTATCATCTCGGCAATTGTAACTTCTATTTTCTTCTTTGCGATGAAATATGAAACCTGTTTTTTGAAAAAGCTCAGTCTATTGCCTAAGTCCGATTTGTCCACAAAATAAGCAAGGATAAAGAGCGGAAAAATCATGCCTAACACATACGCAAGCGCATACAGTCCTCCCCAGAATACTGAGCCAGGCAATATTGACAAAGCCAGAACGCCAGCTAATACCGGGGCGCAGCAAAGGGTTGCGAAAGCTGAAAAAACTCCCAGCACAAAAACAGAAGCGGCATCCTGCACCTTCATTTTTGGATGCGCAGATGGCAGCGAAAAATGCATTCCAAGAAGTGTTGATGCGCCTAAAAGCAATAGAAAAACGCCCCCTGACACAAAAATTAAGTTATGGTATTTGCTGAACAATACACCGAGGGCTGCAAAGCCCAATCCAAGAGGCAAAAATACTGCAAGCAGCCCTGCAAAGAACACAAAAGTCATGAGCATTATTGTAGCCTTCTGCCTGAAAATCGAGCCAAGATAAGCAGGCAGCAGCACGGTTATGCAGCAGGGTGCAAACAATGCGGCCACTCCGGCAATAAAGGCGGTTACAAGCGAGGCCATTACCAGCACATATTCCATTCTATGCCCTCATGCAATCTTATCTATCTCAGAAATAAGCTCGTCGTTCCTTATAGCCATCTTTGGATCGTCCAGTGTATAGCGGATAATCCCCTCCTTGTTGATTATAAAATAGGTATGGCCCGGATAAGAGCCCTTGTGCATTGAGGATGCAAGCGACAGCACATCGTAAGCTGAAGAGACTGCCCTTGCTGAGTCAAACAAAATTTTAGCTTTTGCCATTTTAGGGACTTTTTGGACTATTTTCTGCCACTCGCTTCTTTGGTCGGGTGTTATTGAAAATACAACTAGCTCATCATTATTGAACCTTTCATCATTTCCAAAAGCGCTCATTTGGTCCCAGCATGCAGGATAGCACATGCTTCCTTCTGTAAAAAATAAGACCACGTTTTTCCCCTTGTAATCGCTTAGCTTTACTGATACTCCTTCGATGCTTTCAAGCGTGAAATCAGGAGCCTTTTGGCCTACGGCATTTGAGAACAGAAGCTGCCCTTCTGGGAAGACTGAGGGATTTTGCTTTGCGAACATCGCCTGCACCGCAGATCTTTTTGACTCTATGACTGAATTGATGCCGTATTTCTCGACACCCTTCATAAGGACTTCGTCTTTTGAAAGCCCTGAGCCAGTCAATGAATTAATATAAGCTATCATATCAGAAGCCATGCCACAGCATATGTTTTTCCTGTCAAGAGCCTGGCCGCAGCACGGGCACAGGAACATTGTGGTTATATCATCAGGATACTCTGGCAAGCCAAGAAAGCTCCCAGTTGGCGTTTTCTTTATGTCCTTGCTGTTTTTTCCTGGGTTCGCATCCATAATGCCATATCCGACAATACTTCCAACAAAGATTATCAATATTAAAGATGCTGTGATGATGTTTCTTTTCTGTGAAATCATGATCCCTCCTTTCAGGTTTATGTTTGGTTCTGCCATTGTCAAGATGATACAATATATAAGGCATAGTAACAAAACTAGTTTCAGCTTACAACGTTACTAGCGATATCTTATCAAAACCATATTTGCCAATCCGCGCCTTCTCCTCTCGATTAACCCCTGCCCTTCCAGCTTGTCCAGAGTTCTTGTAACCTTCATTTTTGAATAGCCCATTTTTTCCACAAGCTCGCCCTGGAAAACGGCCCCTTGTGATGCCATAATCAGCTCATAAGCTTTTTTCTCGTCTCCTGTTAATGCTTTTGCAACGGCTTCTGCCTTTTCTGCAGCGTCTTTGCGTATTTTTTCACCAGCTTCAGCTTTTCGCATAAGCCGAATCCCAAGAATGAATATAACTGCAAGGAGAGCAGCTCCAAAATATGAGGCTGGAGGTATGTGCGCGGTTACGGGGCATGACACATTGCCGGGATGGACACATGCTGCGGCTTCCGCCCTTGCGATTTTAAAGGAAAATGAGGATAACATGAGCAGGAGTATAATGGAAATAACACTGATAACCATCCCGATTCGCTTATTGTCAAGATTTGCAAAGCAGGGCTTCATTTTACCTTAAACGTTTCTTTAACATGTTTTTGTAGGCGCTGGCGCAGTGCATGCAGCAGAATTTTAATAGGTTTCCTTTCATTTGTTCAGCATGGCCCCCTTCATAGACCTTGCAGCTGCAATGCGCGCATGTTGTGAGTTTTGGCTCTACGGCTATATCAATCAAATCCCCGAATCTTTGAAGGAAAACATTAACGAATTTTTTCCCGTTTTTTGTTAACTGATATATTTTTTTCTCTCTTTCCCCTATCTCCTCTATTTTAATGAGCCTATTTTTCTCTAAGAGCTTAAGGAAGGGATATACTTGGCTGGTGCTTATCTTTCTTCCTAACGTTTCTTCCAGCTCTTTCATAAGGTCATAGCCATGCTTGGGCTCTTCACTAAGCAGAAGAATTGTATAAAACTTGACTAAACTTCCGATCTTCACCTGCATATACTGTGTAGAAGCGACCGAAATATTTAAATATTTCGATATATCTAAATATAGATGGGTGAATCGAGGAGGGGTTACCCTCAATGCAATTACCGTAATGTTTGGAGGGTAAACATGAAGAACTGGATAGACAAATTAAAGCATAACCACGCCTTAATGATGATTGTGTGCTGCGGCGTGCCTTTGCTTTTGTTAATTGGAGCCATATATTTTTTTGGAATAAGCAGAAGTTATTTATTTTGGGCGGTATTATTGCTCTGTCCGCTATCGCATTACTTTATGATGAGGCATATGCATGACGATAAGAAACCCGGAGAGGATAAAAAATGCCATTAGACAAAAGGAGAATTAAGAATGCGATGGTATGGGGGATATTTGCAGCATTCTTTATAATTATGCTGGTGATAATGCACCCAACATGGCTGAGGCCGTAACATGGAAAAAACATGGGAGATTGTTCTCTCAAAAAAAGGGGTAGATGGAGGCTGCCAAAGCATCCGTTAAAATGATCTTGAGGTCAGTAGTACGGTACAGGATCCGATATGCAAGATGAATGTTGACGAGAGGAAAGCTGCAAAAGAGAAACGATGGCATTGAATCCATGGTTAACAGCGTCTTTAGTACTTCTGTCAGTTTGGCTGCTTATCTGGTTGGTTAAGCCAAAACTCCGTAAAGAAATGTTTTGGGTAAGTATTTTCACTGCGCCTTTTGGACTAACCGAACATTTGTTCGTGCCCGAATACTGGAGCCCTCCATCTTTATTTAACCTAGCTAGTAGAACCGGCTTTGATATCGAGAGCTTTATTTTCAGCTTTGCTATTGGTGGGATTGGGGCGATCATGTATGAAGCTTTACTTAGAGTGAACCATCAAGAAATAAGCAAGCATGAAAGACATAGAAAAAAACATAGATTGCATCTACTTGCTTTAGCTTCTCCGGTGATTGTTTTCCTTCCATTACAATTATTTACTAAATTGAATCCCATTTATTCAGCGAGTATCGCCATGTTTGTTGGCGGGATAGCCGCAATTTTCTGCCGGCCTGATCTAAAGAGAAAAGTCTGGATTGGAGGGTTATCCTTCCTAGCCCTCTATTTTGGATTTTTCCTTTTGTTTAACCTAGGTTATCCTGGTTTGGTTCAAGAAGTGTGGAATCTTTCAGCAATTTCAGGAGTATTGCTTCTTGGAGTGCCCTTGGAAGAATTGATGTTTGCTTTTACCTTTGGAATGTTATGGTCAAGCATCTATGAGCACGTACTGTGGTATAAGGCGGTTAAAGCACGAGATGAAAGAACTAACCTTGAAGATAAGAAAGAAAAAGTGTAAGAACGCCTTTCCAGTTCCCATACATTTAAGCCAAGAGCCCTGTACTCTTTTTTGGAACCAAAATGCCAAACATACAAACTACCCCCTACTCACATCCGCCCTGCACAGCAGCAGCCTCTCCTCCGACAATGCTGTTACAGGCAGCCGGCTTCACAGCAAGCTCATTGCAGATTGCTGCCAGGAAAGCCTGCGAGCTTCTTTCTCCTCTATACGGCTTGTTGTTGACGAACATGGTCGGGCTTCCTGTCGCTCCTGCATTCCTTGAAGCTGCAATCGACTGCTCCAGAAGCATGTTTCCTTCCTCTCCTGAAGCGCATGCAAGCACGTTCTGCGAATCAATGCCTGCGGCTCTGCTGCATGACTCTACGGTTCCTCCAAGGTTTGCAGGCTGCTGATTCTGGCATGTGACAAAATCCATAAACTCCTGGGGGAAGTGCTCCTGGACACACAGCTGGATCTTATCTCCCTCGACTTCAGGCTGGCCATGAAGGCTTGTAAATCTTCCGCCGCTTCCATCCGCAATGTAGTCAACCCTGAAATCAACAGCATCTCCCAATAACCCTAAAGCTGGAGCTATGGCATTCTCAACCTGGATTCCATAGGGGCACTGGCTCATCACATAGAATTCAACAGGAACAGCGCCTTTCACAGTGTCGGTATTTCCAACAGTCGCCAATCCTGTTCCTTTCAAGGTCTTCTGGACTGACTGGATCTGGAAATAATTGATAACCAACATAACCAAAACAAGGCTCAGCACAACAGCTGTTATTTGATCATACCTCATGGTTTCACCCCGCAATACGCTTTATTCTTTTTATCTCATTAATAAACCTATGGCATTCCTCTGCAGTATTATGGATATACAGGGATGCTCTGACAGACCCTTCCTTCTTCCTGGCATTGAACCACGAATGGCAGCAGTGCATCCCTGAGCGGACCATGATATTCCGGGCATCAAGCATCAGGCCAGCTGCATGGCTTTCCATCCCCCTAATCCAGAAGCTGAAGATGCTGCCGCGCTTTGCAGGATCCTCTGGCCCAAGGATATCGACAGAATCCCTAAGCCCATGGGTTATGATCCCATTCAGCTCCAGGTCATGCTTTTCTATATCTGATCTCCCAATTGCCTCAATATACCTGCATGCCTCTGCCATCCCTATGATGCCTGCGTAGTGCTGCAGCCCTGCTTCAAAACGATTCGGTATTCTTTCAGGAGTGTATCCTTCATAGGTTGAGTTTGTTACTGTCTCGCCCCCAACAATGAACTGGGAGAGCTTCTCGAGAGCTTCCGGCTTTCCAATCAGGCATCCAATCCCTGTGGGCCCCATCATCTTGTGGCCTGAGAGGGCAAAGAAGTCAGCATCAATCTTTTTTAGGTTAATCTCCTTATGCGGGGCAGATTGCGCGCCGTCTAGAAGCACAACAGCTCCGTACTCATGGCTGATCTTGCAGATCTCCTTTGCAGGAAGTGTTGTTCCATCAAGGTTAGAGGTATGCACCATTGAGACCAATATACTTTTATGCGATGCTCCCTCCTTTCCTGCTTTTTTTAAGAGGCTCTCAAATGAATCCAAAGAAAAAAGGCCTCTCTCATCAGATGCTGCAATCTTATGGACAATCCCTTTCTCCTGAGCTAATCGTATCCATGGAACCAGGTTGGAGTTATGCTCCTTATCTGTTGTGATGACTGTATCTCCTTTTTTGAAGGGAAATGAGCTGGCTACCAGATTAATGGCCTCGGTTGTGTTTCTGGTAAAAACAACCTCTCCCTTGGAGCCAAAGAACCTCTGAATCACTTTTCTGCTGGCTTCAATCTCGTCATTCAGCTTCCTTCCAAGCCTATGCGAGCTTCTTCCATGGCAGCTTGGAAATTCATAGTAATAGCGCTCTAATGCCTGAACAACCTGCCTTGGCTTTAACGCCATACATGCGCTGTCAAAATAGACCGGAGGGTTCTTGCCTTCCAATATCGGAAAATCCTTTCGTATCTTTTCTGTGTTGAGCATTTTTAATAGACCGGAGCTAGTATTTGCTTCTCATTGACATCATCTTCCGTTTTATGCCTGATTACTGTCTTTATCTTTTTATTTTCATTGAGCCTTTATTCGCATTTCATTGTTTAATCTTCATTAATTTTATTTAATTGTTTAATTTTCGCTGATTTTCTAACCAACTAAAACGATCACGTGACGCCCGCTTTCTCCAGCTCCTTTTCGATTACCCTCTTGAACGTTTTATAGCTCTGAGGCCCGACAAAGCTTTGGTTGTTGATGAAGAATGTGGGTGTTCCATACACTCCTGCTTCCAATCCATCCTCATAGTCATGCTCCACTTCATCAAGGTGTTTTCCTGAGTCAAAGCATTCTTTCCATTGCTCCAGGTCTATACTTATGTTTTGAGCATAGGCAGCAAGGTCTTCATTGCTCAGCGCATTCTGGTTCTGGAAAAGAATGCCGCGGTACTGCCAATATGCGCTCTGGTCCTGCTCAAGCACACAGTCTGCTGCAAGGCTGGGATCAACAGCGCCCCTGTGCCTTGCTGAGAGAGGAAAATCCCTGTACACAAACCTTATCTTCTCCGGATACTCTTCCATAACCTGCCAGATAACCTTGTCAGCCTCCCTTGTAAACGAGCACTTAAAGCAGCCAAACTCGATAATCTGGACAGGCGCATCGATTGGGCCAATGCCGGGATCGTCATCGGGGCCTGGGTTTTTTAGCTCAGATTTTCCATCCAGGGAATCATAGATGCAGAATCCTCCTTGGCTGCCATTGCAGTTCCCATACTTCGCATAATTGTAAGCGCCCTGGGCAATAAAGAACGTGCTTACAATCATCAGGCCAATCAAGAGCCAGGAAAAGGATTCAAAATGCCTGTACAGCGGCCTGGCGAGCCAGGGAAAGCGGAGAAACTTTCCAACAACAAGGCTCTTTATCCTCTGGTCAAAGCCTGTCTCGCAAGGCCTAAGGACAACTCTCCTGGCAACGCAATCAAGAGCCTCTTTTGCAAGCTTCCTGTGCGCTGCGCTGAAAATGCCTAAAATCCCAAAGACAATCAAAGCGATGATGCAGATCATTCGTAATCAAGCGCAATGTTGCAATGAGGTTTATTTAAAAGTATCCGTAACGATAGTGAAGTTATGAGTGATTGATTCTAAGATCACACCTATCGAAAGTAGTAATTTTTATAAAGTAAGTGAGAGCCCACAACCATTGAACAGAAATGCAAGACACACAACTCCTGGAAGAACTCTTGGCTGAGGCGCATACCAAAGACCAAAATAGGGTAATCGATTTGTTTGCTGCATGCAAGAAGTATGTTGTGCTCAATAATTATTTCACGTTTCTTTTTCAATCACTGGAGTATTTCAGCGCCGCAGAAGAGTTGAACAGGGTGAGAAGCTCTGTTTGCCGGGATTACATCTTCTTCGATGAGATTCCTGGATGGTATGTTGAAAAATGAATTCATTACGGCTTTCTTAAAGCTACATAATAAGACCTGTGATAATTGTAGACGTTTTGAACTACCTTTTTTGCAGCTTTGGCATCCTCAGAATCGAACTCTCGCGAACCTTTTGAGGAGCTCCATCCAAAAAACCTCCTTTCAGTCGGGTTGCCAATGAAAATACTCGGGTATTTTCAAGTGCTCCTCCGGAGCGCATCGGTTCGGCTGATCTTCTCACAGTATAAGGCTGGCATCCCCGTAGGGACATCCCCCTGCCAGCAGCGCATATCATTGCAAAGAGCCTCACGAATTGATGGCAACCTTCATTTTTTGGATGGAGCCCTTGTTGCCGCAACGGTTATAATCTCCCTCAAAACGCTAGTTCCTTCATGAGACTATACACTTTTGACCATTGTGAGTATTATGAATCCTCAGATTTCTTTGATCAAGAGAGGGGATCGGAGGATTTGGAGGTATATGTAGGCACTATAGTAAGAGAGTTTACAAAGCGGCGATTGTTTAGAGAAGTGCTGGAAGCCTATAGCCAAAGAACCCATTTAACAGGGTATATCCTACTCAGTGCTCATGGTCTTGAAACTGATGGTTCGGAAAGCAAGTGGATTTTTTTTGATGGTAAAAGAGAGCATATCATGCAGAATTGGATCAACAAGATGGATGGGCAGGCATTAGCGCTTTTGTTAGACTGCTGCAACACCCAGGATTACACCATTGTGTCTGAGCAGTCTGTGATTATCCATCCAAAAGATCCTATTGGTATTCTAGACCTATATAGGGGCGGCCACCTTAGAATGTATGTGCCAGGAGAAGGTTACTTGGATACTCATTATCAACTAAGAAAGACGATAGATATGCTGAAGTAGCTGGATTTCGTCACTTCACCTGATTCTCCACCTTTCCCTGTGCAAAACTGACAATATTCTGAATCGTTGTGTCAAGGATCCGCTGCAAAGCTTCCTTTGAATTGAAGGCGTTATGCGGAGTGATGATCACGTTCTCCATCTTCATCAGCTCATGGTCTTCAAGCAAAGTAGTGAGCTGATTGCAGGTTGCCTTGTATTCCTTCTTCAGGACAGAAGCCTCCTCCTTGATTTCGCACTCTCCCTCAAGCACGTCAAGGCCAGCTCCAGCAAGCTTTCCGCTTTCCAGGGCATCAACTAATGCCGGGGTATCAATAATTCCCCCCCTTGCTGTGTTGATAATCAATGCGCCTTTCTTCATCTTCCTGATCGCTTTTGCATCAATGAGGTGATGGGTCTGCTTCATGTAAGGAACATGCAGGGTGAGGATATCTGATTTCTTGAGGATTGCGTCAAAAGGAGCATAGGTGAAGCCAATCTTGCGTGCCTGTTTTTCATCGCGATAATGGTCAAAGGCGACTACATTCATCTCAAACCCTACACCAATCCTGGCGACATGCCTGCCGATATGGCCGCATCCCACAACGCCTAAGGTCTTTCCCTTAAGGTCAAATCCCCTCAAGCTGCTGTCAGTCTCAAATGAATGCTGTTTGTGAGTCCTCTCGATTGCCTGATAGAGCCTTCGTGATAATGCCAGTATAAGGGCGAAGGTATGCTCTGCTACAGTATTCTCTCCATAGGTTGGAACATTGCAGACAGTAATCTTCTTTTTCTTGCAGTATTCAAGATCGATATGGTCAAAGCCTGTGGACATTGTTGTGACAAGCCTAAGCTTGGGCAGGCTGTCAATAACTGCCCTGGTTACTGGAGAGAAGACAAAGACAGCCAGCACATCAACATCCTTTATAAGGGCAAGGGTCTGCTCGTCGAGATGGTTGCGATAGAAGGACAGCTGATGCTTCTTGAGAACTTTTTTGGCATACTCCTCGTGCTCATTCTCCAGTCCGAAAAATGCTACCTTCATAGTCCAGCAGTAGGAAAGAACTTCTTAATAAATCTTCGTAATTGCTTGGATTCGGCGAAAATCTCTCTTCGCGGCTGCCGCCGGCTCGGCTCGTTCTATCCTCTGCTTGCGTACCTTTGAAGCCCCGAATGGGGCGACCCCCTCAATTCCGTCTATGGCAATCCTTAAGAGCCTCACAAAGAGGCGGCAGCAATGATTTTCACCGGAGCCGCTACTCAACAAGAGTTGGTATAAATCTGGCTTATCTTATCCACTAAGATGGACGGGTCTGATTCTCTGAGGATTGCGGCAGGAGATTCTTTACCTGCCTCGGCAACGAGAACTTTGATCGCGCTGTTGGTAATTCCGCCTGTTCCTTCAAGGATGCCGATTGGCTTTCCAAGGTCATACGCTATGGTGAACTCGTTCATTGTGCCGATCCTTCCGCCAATGATGATGACTGCATCTGCTGCAGCCACTAAGGATATGTTGCGGTATTTGCGTGAGACAAGCTTGTTGCTCGCATACTCATAATTTCGTGGTATGAAAACGAACTCTGTGAACCCATGAGTTGGCTGCTTATAGGAGATGTGCTGCCGGAGATTAATCGCAGCTGAATACCCAATGCTCTTTCCTCCAGCTTCATGGCAGCCAAGAACAGCCTGATAGGGCAAGCCTCCGCTTCCGCCAGTAAGAAGTGTGTGGCCTTTCTCTGCTATGATCTTTCCAAGGAGAAATGCCTTCCGCAGTATGCTGTCTTTGAAGTGGTCTGCTGCTGATCCGCACACTGCTAGGTTCATGGCATGGGACAAAGCCAATCTCTATATAAGGCTTGTGACTGAGCCCTTGGTGAACCGGCTCGATTGCAAGTTCCTATATAAAAATCGTCAAGACAGATCCAAGATTGGTCGCGACGCTCATAGGCATCTTCATCAAGTTCCATAATCCGGGGGTTCTTGGGTTGGATCTTCCCGTCTGATACTGCAATCCAAAAGAGCGAAATTTAGAGATTTTAGCTTTATTGACCCTGTTTAGCATTTATTCAATTCCTCTCGAGTTAACTTGCAATCGAGCCGCACTACGCTCAACTCTTCACAAAGATATCCTCGCGGTAATCTGTCACCACTGTACCAGAACATTTATAAAGCAATTCCAACCACCCTTCATCGACAGACGATCAAATAGAATCTCTAGGGAGTGGTATACCAACAATGGAACAAACCCGAATAGACCCTCAAGACATCATACGATTGTATGAACAAAGAGCATATGGTGATGCTGCCGGGATGTTGCTGAGATATTACGAATCTGGCAGCACCAATATAACTACCAATATAGCAACCAAATTGAGAAGGCCATCCATCATACAAAGGCTCGGGTATCAACTCAGTCAAGACCCGGAAACTTTTAAACGGCTGGAAGCAGTTGCTCCCAATGTGTTGGCTGGTGAAAGAGTCCATCTTCTTTGGTTTGTTCCGGAATTGTTTGAAAAAGGTTTGGGAGAGGAACCAAAAGGAATGTACCGTCACTTATTGAGA
This sequence comes from Candidatus Nanoarchaeia archaeon, assembly GCA_035290625.1. Lineage (NCBI taxonomy): Archaea > Nanobdellati > Nanobdellota > Candidatus Nanoarchaeia > Candidatus Nanoarchaeia archaeon. The sequence continues at coordinate 1,608 of DATDTY010000015.1, read as the reverse complement.
AAGACGAGGGAAGTATTCGGCACTGATTCTTTGGAAGGCGTTGTTCACAGATTTGATGAAGCGAATGAACTGGGGGTCCAGCCAAGAACAGAATATTCTTAGTACTAAGATGAAAATACTTGCTTCAGGAGACAACAAAAATCAGGGATTTTCGAGCCTCCTTCAGCAACGGAGTACACAATGAAAATACTTGCTTCAGGAGACAACAAAAATCAGAGATTTTCGAGCCTCCTTCAGCAACGGAGTACACAATGAAAATACTTGCTTCAGGAGACAACAAAAATCAGGGATTTTTGAGCCTCCTTCAGCAACGGAGTACACAATGAAAATACTTGCTTCAGGAGACATCCACGGAGACACAAGCCAGGTCAGGAAGCTGGCTGAGAAGGCAAAGAAGGAAAAGGTAGACCTTGTCGTGCTGTGTGGGGATCTCACACAATCTGAGCAGTCAACACAGGGTATTATCGGCCCTTTTGTGAAGAATAAGCAGAAAGTCATGCTGATTCCTGGAAACCATGAGAGCTTTGCAACTGCTGACTTTCTTGCAGAGCTGTATGGAGTAAAAAACCTCCATGGGTATTCAGTAAAATACAAGGATATCGGATTCTTTGGCTGCGGCGGAGCAAATGTTGGGCCGCATCGGCTGAGTGAAGAGGAGATCTATGCGACTCTGAAAAAAGCCCATGAGGGCATTAAGGCGGCGAAGACGAAGGTGCTTGTTTCCCATGTCCATCCCGAAGGAACCTTGATGGAGAAGTTTACTCATTTCTTTCCAGGCTCTGTTGGATTAAGAAAGGCCATTGATGCCTTTAAGCCAGACATCGTGCTCTGCTCCCATGTCCATGAGGCAGAAGGCATCGAAGAGAAGATCGGATCGACAAAGGTCATCAATGTCGGAAAGAGCGGGAAGATTATTGATATTTGAGAATTTTGGAACTCTTTCAATCAGCCTATCAAAATCAATGAATGCCTACTTGGCAACGGAAGAGGGTGGATTCCTCGGCTGCTTATCCAGCCTCAGCTTGCAATCAGCGCAGTAGAACGCAAACTCTCCTTTCTTGAGAACCATTCGTTTTTTGCACAGCCGACAATACCTTATGATGTTGTAATCCACCATTCTTGCGCAGCCTCAGAACTGAGGCCTGCGCTTGGCAAAGCAGGTCCTGCAGTATACTGGCTTGCCTTGTGTAGGCTTAAAAGGAACCTCACATTCATTTCCGCACTCAGAACACGTGGCCTTATGCATCTCTCTCGGCCCGGATCCAAACTCCCGAAAATTGCTTCTAAACCCAGATTTCTCACCAGAATCCCTATCTGATCTTCGGTTATCCCGCCTCATGGTCTTCTACGCTCCGTTTGTTTTTAATCAGAAAAATCCAATCTCGAACCGTTACCAACAACAAGCCAAGAGTGCTCCTGATTACTCTGCATAAAAGAAGGACGTATTTATAAACCTATCTGTCCTCTGGTTAAGTCAACTTAAGTGGGAAAACATAAAATCTCCTTTTTCTTAAAGAAAACCGAAGGATAGCCAAAAAGCGTTGAAGCTGTGCTATCCTTCGGAGGAAGATCAAATGATACAGACAGATCTGAGTAGCTTTAGCTATA
>DATDTY010000014.1 GCA_035290625.1 Candidatus Nanoarchaeia archaeon | reverse complement strand
AGAGTTCTTCCTTAAAGAAGCAGAGGAATTATTAGATCTGAAAAAGAAGCACATAGCAGCATTATCCTTATATAATGCGTTCTTCCATGCAGCAAGGTCATTATTGTTTAAGGACGGAATCAAAGAAAGAAGCCATTATTGTATCGCACGATACTTGGAAAACCACTACAATTTAAATAAATTCATAGACTCCTTTGAAACCATCATGAGCCTGAGGCATAATGTCCAATACTCCACAGAGAAGGTGGACATAGATGAAGATTTAACCATGTTCATCAATATATGTAATAGATTCATTGAGGAAGCTGAGAAATTACTAAAATGACCCAAACGCCAACATTCCATGAAGAGAACATCCTGTGGCTCAAGGATGTTAAGAAGGGGGATGTTCCGTCTGTCGGAGGAAAAGGGGCAAATCTGGGAGAGATGTTCAGCCATTTTCCTGTTCCGAACGGCTTCTGCATTACTGTCCATGGCTATATCAGATTCATGAAAGAGACCGGGATAGGCGATCATATCCATGGGCTGCTTGACAGGATTGATGTTGAAGGCACTGAGCAATTGGATCAGACCTCTGAAGAGATACGGAAGCTTATCCTGAAGCAGAAGTTTCCGGCTGACTTGCGGGAAGAGATTCTCAAGAATTACAAGAAGCTCAAGAACAAGAAGGTTGCTGTGCGGAGCTCTGCGACTGCTGAAGATTTGCCCACAGCAAGCTTTGCAGGCCAGCAGGACACCTACCTTAATATTTATGGAGCAGAGAAGGTTGTTGAGGCTGTCCAGAAGTGCTGGGCCTCGTTGTTTACTTCCCGGGCGATTTATTATAGAGAAAAAAAGAATTTCCACCACCGTGATGTGTTAATATCTGTCGTTGTGCAGGAGATGGCTGAGCCTGAATACGCAGGAGTGGTGTTTACAATCGATCCTGTCAATAAGAAATACATTTTAATTGAGGTTGTTGAAGGACTGGGGGAGCAGTTAGTCTCAGGCCAGGTCACTCCGAACAGCTATTTCCTCAATAAAAAGACGCATATCATTGAGGAGAAGAGCGAGCATTTCAAGATCAAGCACAGCCTGATAGAGATGGTCTCAAGGATGGGAGAGAAGATTGAGGCGCATTACAAGCATCCGCAGGATATTGAGTTCGTGATTGACAAGAAAGGAAAGTTGTTTATCGTGCAGAGCAGGGCGATAACGACGCTTTAGTCTATGAAAACCGCAATCTACCCCGGAACATTTGATCCCATAACCCATGGGCATCTTGATGTTGTCAGAAAGGCGCTGCTTTTTGTGGACAAGCTTATTGTTGCACTTCCAGAGACTCCTGCCAAGAAGCAGTTTTTCTCCCTAAGCAAAAGGATGCAGTTTATCCGGGAATCAACGAAAGGCGTTGAAGTCGTCTCATTTTCCGGGCTTTTGGCTGATTTTGCAAAGGCAAAGAAATGCAGCCTCATTGTGAAAGGAGTGAGGGGAAGCGCTGACCTTGACTATGAGCTGCAGATGGCATTCCAGAATGCGAGGATGAACCCTGGGCTGCAGACGATCTTCATACCTCCTTCAGAAGAATATGCCCATATTAGCTCCACACTTGTCAAGGAGCTTGCCAGCTTCGGGCATAAGGAAACTCTTTCAAGCATGGTGCCAAGGTGTGTTGAGAAAGCGTTATGGAAGAGTTAGCTCACTTCTCCAGCCACTTCACCTCTTCTTCCTGGAGGCCAAGATCCTTGGATATCTTCTCCCCCTCTTTCTTGTCCTTCTTGAAGATAATCTCCAGATACGGAATGGTAGACTGAATAGCAACCCTTGTTGAGCAATGCGTCTTCCTTGCAACTTTTCCTGCAATGGCTTTCCGCTTCATATACTGCATATTTGCTTTCCATATCTTCAGGATCCTTGTTGTTTGCTTGTACTGCACGAAGCTTTTGTACTTGTTTTTTTTTGCCACTGCCACGCCAGCAGTCATTAATGCGTTCACATAAATGAGAAAGCGCCAGTGCTGCCACCTCCGGATCCTTCTCCTGAAGATGTCTGCCTGGGAAAGAAAGCGGAATGCAGCTGCCAAGTCTTTCGGCTTGGTGTACTCCTTTGGAAGGTTCTCCTCGATCCATAGCATTGCCTTGTCGGGGTCTTCTTCAATGTCATCAAACGCATGTAAGGCGATGTCAGCATCCGTAGTCTTGAATACTTTTACCAGGGCTTTCGGCATGCTTTCAATCTTGTTCCGGTAGGACAGCGCGTCCAGGTCTTCTTTCATGAGCCTTTTCCCTGCTGCAAGAGACTGGAGATCGTTGATCGCTGCGCGGCAGTCGCCTCCTGAACGATGCGCGATGCTTGAAAGGCTGGACTCGTCATACACAATCGCTTCTTTCTCGCAGATCCTTCTCAGGATCACTAGAATTGCTTCGTGGCTCAACTCGTTGAACTCAACAAGCCTGCACTTTGATCGCAAGGAGCTGTATTTCGGGTCCCATGGGTTGTTTGCGGTGAGGATGACGGGAAAGGGAGAGCCTTTCATCACCTGCACGATGGCAGAAACTCCTCCCCTGTCCTTGTTTCCTGAGAGGCTGTCGACTTCGTCGATAAGGACAATCTTCTGGGTTGCGAACAGGCTTTGCTGATGCAATGCAGGCCCTATCCTCTCTTCGATTGCGGCCTTGCTTCTGACGTCTGATGCATTAATCTCAATTACTTCCCACCCTTTCTCATTGCCTAACGCATAGACCGAGCATGTCTTCCCGCAGCCTGATGGGCCGTAGAGCAGAAGAGGCTGCTTTCCAATGGCTCTGAGCTCCTTCACTGCTTTCTCCTGGCCTCGTATTTCAGCGAGGCTGGAGGGCTGATAGGAGCGTATGAAAGGATTCATGCTGCCTAGCAATGCTCGGTTGTTTATTAAGATTATGATGGGCTAGGATTTAAATATCCTCAGAACCCCTCTTCCTCATGCTTACCGGATATGTGATCTTACGCCCGCAGCTTGACTATAATGAAGGGCAGCAGGCCAGAATATTTCTGCTGAGGCAGAAGTTCGAAATCGAGGGTACAGCTCCGATTATCCTTGATGGAGACACTCCTGTTTTTTTGATTAGGGCCGGCTCAGGAACCTACAAGAATACCTTCCAGCTTCAAACCAAGGAGGTATGCATTGGTAATAGGACTATTGATATTCCGGTGCTTGGCAGCGCGTATCGTATGCCAAAGGAGTTGGACGCTTATGCTGACACTCTCATAACTCTCTTCCAGTCCTTTGTCGATATTTTGCCTAAGGCGGCTGCCAAGAAGGAATATGCAAAGCGGGTTCTGAAACGGTACGGCTTTGAGGGACTGGAGGATCAAACTACATCAATACGTGTTATTGGATGCTCACTCTTGTACCAGTTTGTGTTTGGCATGAGCGATTTTCCAACTCTCTGGGACACTAAGAAAAATGCAACAATGCCTAGTGAGCTTGAAGCCATTGCTGAGAGCGTTTCAATTCCGTTCCCGTTCATGCCTTAAGTTTTCTTCAATTCTTGATCCTGTACATACCGAAGAGAAGGATCACGCAGCGCAATCTCTGCCTTCTTCAATTCTGTTCCTAAATAGAATGCATGGCCTAAATCCAGGGCGCCTATTGCAGCAGCCATCTTCAAATAAATCTCCTTTGAGGTTTTCCCCTCAAAAGCCTCAAGCTCCCGATTTGTGACAGGGTCTGTATGGCTTACATGGATTTTTCCGTCCTTGATGTTGATTATAAAGTTTCCTTGTGGGTCATGGTAATCAATCTCATATTTCCTGTACTTCTCGAGCATCTGCTCCACTTGATTATAATACGTTTTATAGATCTGGGCAGAGCTTGATATCATCGTAAGAATGCCGCAGGGCATATGCACAGCATCTGCAATCTCCTTTTGGATTGCTGCCATGCCATACGCATTCTCAGGCCAGCCCTGGACCATGTCATGGCTCCTCCAGTAGGTTGTGAGATTCAGCTTTTCATCCTGAACCATTGCCTGGACAAGGACGAGGCAAGGGCTGCTCTTGTGTTTCCTTGTCAATTCATCTGCAGGGTGCCATGTTATCGCAAGGACAGACTTTGAATAGATATTTCTTGCCAATGCATAGATCATGTCCTTGATCTGGTTAATCTCGGCAACACCTTCCTTGTACACGACATTCTCGTCAAGGTGTTTTCCCTGGCCAAACTCGAAATCCTTGAACTCCTTTGTTGTTAATAATTCCTTGATTTTTTCAGGGGCAGGGAACAGGTATGCTCTCAGCTTATTTCCGTAGGTGTAGGCTTTTCCTTCAGGCAGCTCCGGCGATAGGATTTCATGCTGATATGCCCTGATCTTCTCAGGCGTCAATGTGATCAAAAAAGGATTCACGCTCAAATCAAGATTCTGCGGATCATGGATCACAGCAACCAGGTTATTGATCTCCTTCACCTTGCGGTCAGTGTTTGCATCCATCAGGTTTTCCCTTCCATACCTATAGATACTATGCATGATCTCGATCCATGTTTTTGGGATTGTGGATCCTCTGACAAGCCATGGGCCTCCTGCAAAGGGCATGATGCCTGAAGGCTTCTCCTCAGCAAATGTTTGCGGATCTGCAAATGCATCTTTCTTCTCCAAGACAGCCATAAGCCTATTTGCCTCCCTGATCTTATCAACAAAAGACGCATCTTTCATTGTGGCGTTCAAATCTATCAACTCAACATAATTCCTGACTTTGGTGATTACATCAGTAGGGATATTCTTGTCAAAATAGACTGCATTCTCAAAACCAGCAAGCTTCCTTTCGGAAGTTATCCCTTTTGAAAAAAAAGTCCGCATCGCATTCGCAGAAGTAAGCTCAGTTGGATCTCCTTTTCTGCTTGAGTACTCCTCTCCCAGAAGGATGATATAGCGGATATAAGGGTTCGCAAGGACGTTCCTCACCATACTCTCAATTCCTGCAGGGGTGTAGAAATTGCACGCCAGGGCAAGGTTCTTCCTGTCAAGCTTCGGAAGGATCACATCGCGCATGGTCCAGAGAAAGGCAACAGCAACATTGGCTTTTACCTCTCCAGGATTCAAAACAAAATAAGAAAGCCTGTCTTTAACAGCCGGTTCCCACGCCATAAGAATCTGTCTTCCCCCTCAAAAAATGGCAAAAGGATGAGGATTTATAAAGAATAGTGTAGTGGAGAATATAGATGCGATCTCTATTCTTCAATATACCCAAGATTCCTTTTTCTTTGCGACGGATTTAAGCTGGTAATGCGTTTTGCAGTTTCTACGATTTGGTCATACGGAGCTTTACAATACGTGCTTATCCATAGCTTACTCGTCTCGAAGATATCCCACACATCATCCTCTTTTAATGCAGGGAATCTTTCTTTAAGCTGGAGTCCATAGGGAGAGCCTGGCGTAACATTTAACACACCGCAATTGAGTTGAGTTACCCTCTGCTTTCCTGATACCAATCCTTCAGCAAATTCCTCTGTTTCCTTCAATGTTTCTTCTGATTCTCCTTCTGCTCCAACAATCAGGCTTCCCATGATGTTGATCCCTCTTTTAGCCAATCTCTTTGCGGCGTCAAGATTATGCTTTGCAAGGTATCCTTGCCTCATTGACGCTAACATCTTATTGCTTCCGGAATCAAAACCGACATACGCGTAGCGGACATTGAGCGCTTGTAGCATATCTGCCATCTTTTCATCAATCTCAACGCTCCTTGCATAACAAGAGAATTCAAAATCTTTTAGATGGGCTGGCCGCGCATCCAACAGGGCTTTTACCCTCTCGGGATTCCCTGTGATGCAATCCCCATAATCCTTCATCGATTCTATATCCAAGTGCTCTTTTACAGAATCTACTTCCCTCCAGAATCTTCCGGGAGGCACATACCCATTGTCAGGGTAGGGAATGTCGCAAAACCTACACCCGCCTGTTTTTGTTCTCCAAGTGCAACCCACATGGGTAAACCCCTGAACAAAATGGGAGGAGATTTCAGGAAATTCTTGAGCATGTTGCTCCCAGTAGGGCTCCAGATCAATGAGTGTGAAGTCAAGATCGTCAAACCTCGGAGGCTGTGCCGGAAGAACGACACGGTTTTCTTTTATTTCTCTTCTCTCATCCCTCCAGTATAGGTTTTGTATGCCTGCAAAATCCTTTTTGTTTGCACCGAGCCTTCTCAAATATCCTAAAAAGGCATCTTCGCCGTCATGGACAATAACTGCATCGATAAATGCCCTGTTCCTTAGGATTTGTGCTGGTACTGCAGTAGCATGAGGCCCGCCGAGCACAACCCTTTCAACACCGGAGTCTTTCGCAGATTGTGCCAGCCTTAAGCAATTCTGATAATTGTTCGTGTTAGCACTTAATCCTAAAACGTCAAAATCTGACTGTCTTATCCTGTCTTCCAGATCACTCATGGAGAGCAATTCTCCATCAAGAAGTGTGACATCCCATGTTGGCATGAAATCACTGACTCTGGAGCCGACTGCCAAAATTCCGCCAGGATAATAAATCCCCTTTGTATGGCTCTTGCCCCAGCCTTCGTTCGATGGGCATGCTAATCCAACTCTCATTTTTTCTCGCCATTCTTCTCAAGAAGCAGCCGAGTTTCATTCTGTATTGTGAATAGAGAAGACATTGCGATATACCTTTGGGTTGGATCCCCTGAGACTGGCCCAAAATGATGGAAGCTTCTCTCCGCGATATGCTTCCTGGCTTCATCTAAATCCTCTCCGAGAGACACGTCATACGAAGCCCCGACCACATTTCCAGTAATATTATAGTGATCGCTTCCTCGTGGCCTGTGAATATCAACAACCTCGCATTCTAAATGAGCCAAGCACTCATTGATTATTGGGGGGTACACATCATGATCTTTGGGAAGCACATATGGCACTCCTTTGGTTAAGCCTGCTTTCTGGATCTTGTCTTCTAGCTTTTGGCGTTCATAGGGAATAGCCACGATGTCAAGCACATTAAGCAGCTCTGCTCCTGGCGTATTCACAATAAACAATCCATTCTGCATAATATTGGAGTGGGTGTTCATCCTTCCCTTATTCTTAGGCTGGCCTATAATGCTGTGCTGGCGAGTGTGAGCAGAAATTGTCACATAGGGAGGATCATAGCTTGTATCCAGGCATGTTGCAAAAGGAGATATGTTGGTCATGAGCCTGCGATTTACCTTGCCGACTGTTGTAATATACTGCACCGGATGGGTTGCCAGGAGATGTTTTGTCCATGAGGGGTCAACCTCTACCTTTGTGTTTGCTTTCTGGTAATCGCTGAGCAATTCCCTTACTTCCTCTTCGGAAGGCGGCCTGATGTTTTGCTTATACGCCATAATCTCACCACTCTATAATAGTGTCGAATCTGGCAACCTTATAAATATTTGCTGTAAAAAATTTACGACAATAGAAGGATTTATATAGCAGTTCCCGCTCCCTCTTCTTATGTTTGCTGCACTTGTGAATTTTGGGTTGAGCGAGAAGGAAGCCAAAGTCTATCTGGCATGTCTGGAGATTGGAGATGCTTCAGCAAATGAGATCAGCCTAAAAAGCGACCTGCCGCGGACATTGGTGTACGATATCCTTGAAAGGCTGATTGATTCTGGGCTGGTTTCCTATGCTATACTAAATAACAAGAAATACTTTTCTGCCGCAAACCCGAGAGAGCTTCTCAGGATACTCCATGAAAAAGAGGAGGGGATCTCTAAGGTTTTGCCGGACTTGGAGGCGCTGCAAAAAGCTAAGGGCTCGTCCAGACCTGTCGTTGAGATTTACGAAGGGAAAGAAGGGATGAAAACTGTTATGAATGACATTCTCAGGAGCAAAGTGAAGGGTTTCTTATCTTATGGGAGCTCAAAGTCCTCGTATCCCATCATTCCGGCATTCATGGATGACTGGCATAAAAGAAGGATCAAGCAAGGCGTGGTTATGAGGATTATCTATAACGATACACCCGAAGCGCGAGCAAGGGTTAAGCAGTATTCCTATACGTTTAAGAAGGCACAGTACAAGTTTATGCCGATCAAAGTGAGCATCCCAACAGCAACAATCATCTACGGAGACAGGGTTGTTTTGCAGTCTTGGACAAAAGACCCCTTTGCCGTCATGGTACGCAATGATCAGATGGCCGAAAGCCAAAAAAGGTATTTTGGAGAGCTCTGGAAGATTGCAAAGCGGTAAACAAAACCCATATGTTTATATAGAAAAGAACACCATTCTAATCCATGGAAACCGTAAGCATTCCCAAACAGAAGTTAGATGAGGTTATGTCTGATGTTGAGAGATTAGTTTCTCATTTTGAAGAGCTTATCGATGAAGATCAGGTTGCAAAAAAGCGAATAACAGATATCAAAGAAGGGCGTATTGCAGGGAAGTCGGAGAGAGAATTAGACAAATACCTCGAAAAAAGAGGGGTAAACGTTGGCTGATTGGGAAATCAAATAGCATCCCGACTTCTTCAAAGATTTAGATAAATTGGGCGTGAGGGAATTACAAAACTTCTATGACAAGAAAAAGAAGATAAAAGAGAATCCTTTACGATTGAAGCATTTAAGCGGAGGATCAAATTGTTATCGAGAACCTATTACAGATAATGTCCGAGTGATTTATTATATTGAGAAAAATACGATATGGTTACTGAGTATAGGGACTCATAAAAAAGCCTTTGGAGCCTATCTCAAGAGGCTCCATTCCCTAAGGATGAAATTTAATGGATGAATGAAAAGGAGTTGTAGGGCTCTCGCAAACCAAAAAAATAATATATGCCAGCAACAATCCCCTTCTATGAGAGAGTGCAGCTCATGCAAGGAAGAGGCCCATTACCATGTCAAGGGCTCTGGCAAGTGGTATTGCGAAGCATGCGCAAAAGAGACTTTCGGGCATCTCAACCTGTCCTTTTTGGAGCACGATTGACCAATGCTGCTCGTTAGCCAAATGTAAATGCAAATGCCTGAACATTGCCTGATACCATCAATTTCAGGTCATGGGTTTCTCTCTTCATTGACTTAAATATCCTGTACATACGGGGAGAATCAACTGCGAGGACAGACTTCTTATCCTTAAAGGAAACATCTTCTCCAGACTCCGTTTCTGATAAGGCTTTTCCATCAATTGTGGCAATAATCGTGCCTTTCCCTGCCATGACAAGATTCGCTTCTGAAGCAGTAAAAACGAGCGAAAGCCAGCCCTCTTTTCCTCTGTGCTCAAGGAACTCAGGCTCCCTGGCCCAATTTCCATCAAGATACAGCATTCCCGGCTTATGCTGATCCTGGTCAATATACTTACAGCTTGCGTCAGGCAAACATACTGCCGCTGAACCGATTTCAGGGCCGCGGTCAGAGCCGCAGTAGGTCTCGGGGGTTACAGAGCCAGAAAAGATCCTTTTCAGAAAAGAAGAGGTTCCCGCAGCGGGCAATTCATTCAAGCCCAGAAGCCTCCTTACAAGATTTTCAGTCTCTGCATATTTTCCTTCGCCGAAATGGGTTTCTACGAGCCTTCCCTCCTTATCAAAGAGATAATGGCCAGGCCAGTAGCGGTTGTTGAATGCAGCCCATGTCTGCATCTCCGGGTCATTGGCAACAGGATACGGAATGCCGAAGTCCTTGACTGCTTTCTTTATGTTTTTGGCCTCCTTCTCAAATTCAAATTCTGGAGAATGCACGCCGACAAGGACAAACCCCCTGCTTTTGTAATTGGAATAGAGTGAGATGAGGTGAGGCAAGGTCCTTATGCAGTTGACGCAGCTGTAGGTCCAGAAGTCAACCATCACAACGTTCCCTTTCAAGCCTTGCAAGGTTAGGGGCTTGGAATTGATCCAATCAGTAATGCCTGTGAGCTCATACGCCATAGGCCGGCAAAAATGGGCATTGTTTATAAGGGTTGCTGCGGTTCGCCTGCAACAAAGTACATCCTGATTTCATAACAGCGCTTGCCTCTCTTATCCCCTGCAACATCAGTTTCTATCAAACTTGGAACAAATTGCTCGAAGAGGCAACTGCGGTTGCCGTCTGCTCTTATCTCTCTGCCCCAAACAGGCGTTACCAAAGGCTTGAAATATCCGGTTCCGGTTTCATATTCTTTGAAGAACACCTTTTTCTTTATCAATAATCCAAAGTCTTGTTCTCCAAGTCTAGAGCTTTCGTAAAATCTTGCCAATGCAAAATCATCTGGTTGTAGTACTACTCCCTCAGGTATTTTGATACCCTGGATAGCTAAATCTCCTTTAATACCCGAGAGGATACTATTTCTTATGGGTTGGTTCCTACTAAGATAGTCAAATGCTCTCGTAGGCAACGGTTTTCCATCAATTATTGCTTCGTTAGCCTCATCTGATATCTCCTCAACAGCAACACTACCCCTTCTTAGTTCGGAGATTAGGTATCCTCTTTCTTGTTTAAAAAATCCTAACTCTCTTGATAACGTGCTTTGAGGTATTGTAATTGCTCCATTAAGTGTAGAAACAATTTTTTCAATTCCTACTTCCGGCTTTCTACCCAATGCTTTACTCGCAGCGAGTATGTCTGCAACATAACCTACTGCAGGAGCTCCGATATCTATTAAGTACATATCATCTCCGCAAACCATAAAATCAATAGACCCTGTGAAAATACTTCTGTCTGTTTCTCCTGTTGCCAAACATAAAGCAGTATAGGCCGTCTTTGCAGTTTTTGCTAGCTTGGCATACATTAATTTAGGCAATTGAAATGGTTTATCTGAAACACCATAAAAGAAGATTGGGCTTTTGCCTTTCTTTCTATTTATACTGACTGGGCAAAGTGCTTCTGCCTCTCTTAATAAATCATTTATCTCTCCTATTTTTGTTGAGTCTAATCTGTCCAATCTTTCTTTAATTCCAAATAGCCTATCACAACCAGCGCTATCCAGCTTTTCAACCGCAAATGGCTCAACAAAAGATGCGGACGGCAGCAATCTTATTTTGCCATCATATCCCAATGCTTCAGATTCAACAACATCAACTAAAGAAGTGAAGCCGGTAAATCCTGTTTGGTCATTACTCAAGCACTTAATAAACCATCTTTTAAGATCAATTGAATCGGGCTTCCCACAGAACAACATAGGAGTCAGGTATCTTTCTGCAATTGATATCTCCTCTTTTGAACTCAGAGGGTCATTGAATCTGTAAAATGGGCCTTTGAATTTTCTCCAATCGGAAACAATATCCGGCAACTCATCGTAGGTTCCCCCACTCACCCTTGCGATTGTAGAAAGTATCTGAAAAGAGTTATCACCATCATCAGTGAATACAACCAGCGCTTTCCTGCGCCTCTGCCTCAGCTTGTTTTATACTTGTTTTCTCTTCCATTTTCTCTCCTGCAGTTTTGGATGCAAGCCATTTTATGTTAGAGCATAGATTAATTTGAGATGATGACAGTCTGAACCTAGAAACCAGGGCTATGATTAATCTAAAAGAAATTCACAGTCTGGAAAATAAGCCAGACTTACAAATGATGATGAGAACCTGTAGACGTAAAACTAGAAAAATCCTGCTTGCTCTTTTCATACTGGCTAACTGATTCTGTTATCATATCAGGTGGCAACATTGAGCAACTATTTAAACCTTTCGTTTTGTTGTCACTATCAAATGATTATCACCAACGCAGAGCAGCCTATAGAATCTCTCACTGCCCCTTTATAATGGCTCACAAGAGGGCGCTGCACTAAAAAATCAAAGATTTTTTGTGCACCTCGCTTTGCTCGGTTGCATGACTTTTCAATGCCACCGGGTTGAGCAAACGTTTAAAAAGCAGGTTGGATTTATGCGCACTGGCAAGCTAGGCTGGCGGGTTAGTCCTCCGCTGTCACCGTCAACGGACTTGAGGCGGAGCTGAAGCCTGGAGAAAGGTTATGTTCAGGAATGCTTTGGTCCTGGGCTGAACAATGAGGTTCTGTCCTTTGGGACTGATGGTTTGGTGAATCAGGTCAGGTCAGGAATGAAGCAGCCTTAAGCTTTACCGTTGGTGCTCAGAGGGTTGCGGAACCAAGGACAATCCAGGAGAAGCCAGGCATTCTTGGCTTAGTCAATCTTCAGGCATGCTTGCCGCTTCTTCCAAGCTCTATTGAGACTTTATCAAAATAGCAACCTTGCCAGGCATTGCTTGCGAGGCCTTCGCTTCCTTGGAATCCTCTTCAACAATAACTTCAATCGAGGAAACCTTAAGGTTTCCACCCAAGGTATCAATGTTCATCTTCAGGATATCTGCTTCCAGCTTCTGGTCAAGGACAACTTCAGGAATCTTTGTTGGATCTTTGAGACATTTAGCCACAAGCGCTGCAATCTCCTTTCCATGATGCTTGTCCATGGCAGCCTTGATCAATTCTCCAGGCTGTCTTGTCTCAGCAAGCTTTTTCTTCAATGCAGCCATACATGGGTATTTCCATTTTGCTGCAACAAAGAGGGTTATATGTGCATCTCCCTGAACCTTCAGCAGCTCTGCCACAACCTTGATATCTTGCCTGGTTTGGCTTGCAAACCGATCCAGCTGTTCGGCCTTCTCGTCTATCTTTTTCAGATCAGCCTTTGGCCAGGATGCCAGTGAGATAAAACCCGTGTTGCTGAGCCTCTCCCACAACTCCTCAGCAGTGTGCGGAGCAAAGGGCGCAAGCAGCAAGGCCACGTGCTCGACAACAGTGCCGTACACTTTGGGATGCACAGCGCCTTCTCGGTACTGGTAGATATCATTCACAAGTTCAATCAGTTTCCCAATCGCAATGCTAAACCTGTACTCTTCAATGTCAGCAGTCACAGACTTGATTGCCCGATGGAGCCTGCTCTCGATAAAAGCATCCTTCTGCGTAATCGTTTTCCGTATCTTCGGAGTTTCTGCCAGGCGGAGCACACGATTCAGGAATCTGAAGCTGCCCTCAACGCCCTTGTCAGACCACTCGAGTTCCTTTTCAGGCAATGCTGCAAACAGGATGAAGAGCCTGGCGGTGTCCGGCCCAAACCTGTCTATAATCTCTGAAGGGTTGACCACATTCCCCAAAGACTTTGACATCTTCGCCCCATCTTTTATAACCATGCCTTGTGTCAGAAGCCGTGTGAATGGCTCATCAACTGCATGAAGCCCTAAGTCCCGGAGAGCCTTTGTGAAGAATCTTGCATATAAGAGATGCAGCACTGCGTGCTCGATGCCTCCAATATACTGGTCAATCGGCATCCAATAATGAACACGGGCAGGGCCAAAGGGCTTGCTGCTGTTCTTTGGATCGCAGTACCTCAGGAAATACCAGGAAGAGTCAACAAAGGTGTCCATGGTATCAGTTTCTCTTCTTGCCTTTGCTTTGCAGCTTGGGCATTTCGCATTGACAAAGCCTTCCGAGGTTTCCAGGGGATTTCCTTTTCCAGTGAACTTAACATCTGCAGGCAGTCTGACAGGAAGTTCCTTTTCAGGAACAGGGACTATGCCGCACTTCTTGCAGTATACAACAGGGATTGGAGTCCCCCAGTACCTCTGCCTGGATATCAGCCAGTCGCGCAGCTTGAAACTCACGGTTCTCTTTCCGTGGCCGCTCTTTTCGATCCAATCGTCGATTTTCGGCAGCGCTTCCCTGTTCCTCAGCCCTGAAAACGCTCCTGAATCAAACAGAATGCCGTCCTCGGTAAATGCCTTGCCTGCTTTTGCCGCATCAACATTTTTTCCATCAGGAGAGATTACAAATTTCAAAGGGATGTCATATTTCCTTGCAAACTCAAAGTCCCGCTGATCATGGGCATCAGCCATCACAGCTCCTGTTCCATATTCGACAAGTACAAAGTTGGCGATATAGATTGGGATCTCTTTCCCTGTTGCAGGGTTGATGGCATGCATTCCAACAAAGCACCCAATCTTGTCCTTTCCTGATTCTGTTGTCCTTTCCTGCTTGGTTTGCTTGGAAATGGTGTGCAGGCAATGCTCAACCTGCTTATCATAGGCGGTTCTATGGACCATATACTTCACAAGAGGATGCTCAGGAGCAAGCACAAGGAAGGTAACGCTGAAGAGAGTGTCAGGCCTTGTCGTGAATGCAGGAATTGCAACTGCAGAAGCATGAAGAATGGCTCTGCTTTCCGCGCAATTAAAATGGGGTTTAGGAGCCTCCACCAATCTAAGATCGGCATCCAGCTTATGGGCCAGGATCATGAGATGCTCCTGAGGGATAATTGGGTCATTCAAGTCACCAACAATACTAATTTGTTCTGCGGCACTTTTAATCTGCCCGAAGTCAAAGCTCCAATCGCAATACTGGTCTATCGCAGGCCTCGGCTTATCCAAAAACTGCGGCCGCAGCGGCGGAGCAATTAAGACCAGCCTTCTGATTCGGGTTTTACGCTGCTGGAGCAGCTTCAGTGCGGTTGCGCAGCCAAGGCTGTGGCAGACAAGGGTTGTTGATGAGTCTATGGTTGCCTTGTCAAGGGCGGCCAGATGCGCTTCAAGCTTTGGTGCGCCGCCGCCTGGGAGATTAACTGCGTCAACCGTGCCGCCTTGGGCCTCGATTCTTTTTTTAAGCCAAGGCCAGAAATCTTTGCTGACTGAGCTATTGTATGCATGCAAAAACACATAATGGCCCGGGTTCTTGATTCGAAAATCGATCTCAACTCCTGAGCTTTTTCCTATCCAGTTCCTCTGCATAGTCTTGACTGCCTCAGGCCAATGCTCAAGCTTATCGATATCTTTCAGCAGCTCTTCAGCATAATCCGTAATCCTGAAAAACCACTGTTCCAGATTTTTTTCAGTGATTGTGTTTGAGCACCGCCAGCATTTTCCGTCAATGACCTGCTCATTAGCAAGGACTGTGCCGCAGCTTGCGCACCAGTTCACAGGGGCTTTTTTTCTGTATGCTACCCCTTTTTTCAGAAACTCAAGGAAGATCCACTGGTTCCACTTATAGTAGCCTTCGTCGCAGCTCTGCAGCTGCCGATCCCAATCGTAGCTAAGGCCCATAGCTTTCTGCTGCGCCTTGATAGCATTGATATTGTTCCATGTCCACTCAGCAGGATTTATACCGTGCTTGATGGCTGCATTCTCTGCAGGCAGGCCAAAGGCATCATAGCCCATCGGATACAGCACGTTAAACCCGTTCATGCGCTTAAACCTTGCAATCGCATCTCCGATGGAATAATTCCTCAAATGGCCCATGTGCAGGGCATTGGAGGGATAGGGATACATCTCAAGGCAGTAAAATTTCTTTTTCTTAGTGTCCTCTTCGGACTGGAAGATCCTGGCTTCTTCCCACCTCTTCTGCCATTTGGCTGCAATCTTGATAAAGTCTGCCATAGGAGACAAAGAATCTATCCATTATTTAAAAATATTGATTACAAGAGCTCAGCAGAAAGCCGTCGTTGCCACCCATTTGCGAGGCTTTTGTGTCTCCAAGAGCACAGCGACAAGGGGGATGCCCCTCACGGGGATATGCCGCTTCTCGCTGAAAACTGCACGAGCCGAGCTGCTCCCCGCAGGAGCGACCAAAAATGCGAAGCATTTTTGAGGACTGGTGGCAACTGCGGAGCAAGACTTTCTACTGAGCCGATTACAGGATAACGTTAAGCATATAAAAAACAAGATATTCTCATTGCATATGCCTGATTGCAAGTATTGTGATCCAGAGTATCAAAAAGCAAGGAGTGAGCTGGAAAATGAGTTATTCTTTGCAAATTCAGATGCACATCCTGTAAACCCCGGCCATATGAAAATAATCCCAAAAAGGCATGTTGATTCTCTTTGTGAACTTACGGATCAGGAGGTTATCGCTCTGCGTGATTTATTAGTGATGGTAAAAGGGCATATCGATCAGCAACACCATCCAGACGGATATAACATAGGATATAATGAAGGCCCTGAAGCAGGGCAAACTGTGTTTCACTTGCATATCCACGTTATTCCGAGATACAAAGGAGATGTAAGGGATCCATCGGGAGGGATTAGAACCATTATTCCAGAAAGGGGAAACCCTTATAAATATCCCAAATGACCTTTCCAGAATGAAACTCATCTCAGACCCCAAGGAAGCATTCTCAGGCTTCGCAGGACTTAGCCCCAAAGACAGCAGTTATGAATCTTCGATGTTCGTCGTTGTTCCTGTGCCTTTTGACAAGACTTCTACCTGGGTGAAAGGGGCAGATAAGGGGCCGACGAGCCTTATCGAGGCAAGCCAGAACATGGAGCTCTATGATATTGAGACTGACACTGAGGTATGCAGGAAAGGAATCTTTACGGATCGCCCGATTGTGAAATCTGCGCCTGAAGCAATGGTTGAGGCAGTGAAGCAGACAACCCTCAAGCATCTCAGCAAGGGCAAGGCAGTCATTATCCTTGGCGGAGAGCATTCGGTCACTACAGGGGCAGTCTATGCCTACAAGGAAAAGTATCCGAAGCTCAACGTGCTGCAGATCGATGCGCATACAGATTTGAGAGAACGTTATGAGGGATCGCGGTTTAACCATGCCTGCGTCATGGCCAGGGTGAAGGATATCTGCCCCATTGTACAGGTAGGGATACGGAGCGTGAGTTCTGAGGAAAACCATTCTATTGACCGGAGCCGCTGCTTTCTTGCAGAGGATATCCAAAAAGACCCGGCCTGGATGGGCAAAGTGCTGGCAAAGCTCGAGAGCCCTGTCTACATCACTATTGACCTGGATGGCTTTGACCCTTCCATCCTTCCGTCAACAGGCACTCCTGAGCCTGGCGGCTTGAAGTGGTACGAGACCCTTGAATTCCTCAAGAACGTCATCAAGAAAAAAAAGGTGGTAGGCTTTGATGTTGTCGAGCTGTGCCCGAATCCATCAGACAAATCATCAGACTTCCTTGCTGCAAAGCTTGTCTATAAGCTGATGAGTTACATCGCATTATAGCGATGGTTACCTTAAGGTAGGTATTGGGAAGCCACAAAACGTTGCATTTTCTAGCTATGCCTCAATCCCGAAATAGAATCGGACAAATGATCCTACGGCGAAGCTGATCAGCGTTACCGTCATTGCAATGATAACCATCTCGGTAAATCGCCGCCAGAACTTTATATCCTTTGCCACGGCAATATACGATGTATACCCTGCGATGATCAGGACGCCAATGCTCAGCATTGCTGCCAGGGCAGCAAAGACGTTCCTGAGGAAGATGTACGGAGAAATCAGCAATAGCACTGTAAAGACGTATGCTGTTCCCGTGTAGGCAGCGGATGTCAAGGGGTTGCGGTCTTTGTCGTGCTCGCCCTCCTCTTTTGACCTCAAATATTCAGAAGCTGCCATGGACAGCGAAGCTGCCAATCCCGTGATAAACGCGATGATGGCGATCATTTTGCTGTTCCTCAATGCCAGTGTGAGGCCAGCTAAGGCTCCGGTAAGCTCAACCCAGGCATCGTTGATTCCGAGGACGACCGAGCTGGCATACTCAAGACGCTGGTCAGAGAGCATATTGAGGAGCTCCTTCTCATGGCGCTGCTCATCCCGAAGCAGCACCATAAACCTGGGTGACTGGCCTGCAAGCTGCGTGTAGATTTTCTCTGCGTATTGCTCTCCCCTTTCCATGCATCGCAAGCCAAATGCGAGACCAAAGGTTCGCGCCAGCAGCCCATACCACCATACCTTTAGAGCATTTGGCTGCATCTCCCTCTTGCTCACTCCTTTCAGTATCCCATAATGCTTCAACTCGTCAGCTGCCATAGCCTCCAGCACTTTCTTATTTGTGTTGCTGGCCCTCTGGGCAAGCCGCTTGTATACCTGGTGCTCTGTTATCTCGTTTCTCTGGGCAGCAAGGATAAGGCGAAGATTGTCCATACCTGTTCTTTTCCGGCATTCCTTTAAATATGTTATTATTTTCTGGATACGATAACTTTGACGCCCTAAGAATTAAGATTTGTCTGGCTCATTGAAAAGTTTCTCACTTCGCTCGGCAGCGCCAGTACTCAAAAATGCTTCGCATTTTTGGTCGCTCCTGCGGAGCAGTTCGCCATGCGCAAGTCAGGAAGAATAGCGACATTCTCCGATGGTGCTAAAAAGAGCTACGCTCTTTTGGCACACCAAAACGCCCGACTGCGTTTTGATTGAGCCGACCCTCTTGTCGGTGTGCTATCTTCTGCTTCAATGGCTCACGGATGGCGCTGCATAGCTTTTCAATGGCGCTTATTTTCCAAAATCTTAATAAGGCATCAGGGTTTCATGGCCTTATGGGAAAACTGGTGGCATTTGAGGGGATTGATTCTTCAGGAAAAGCAACGCAGATGCGTCTCTTAAGGGAGAACCTCACTGCCCTGGGCTATTCTGTGGCGACTTTTGATTTCCCCCAGTATGATAAAGAATATGGAAAGAAGATAGCGGATTACCTGAAAGGAAAGCTCGGGGATTTTAGGAAGACAGATCCGTATGACATTGCAGAGCTTTATGCTCTGGACAGGCTGTCATCTCGGCAGGAGATCAGGGATGCGTTGGATAGCTATGATGTTGTGCTCATCAATAGGTATGTCTCCTCCAATATAGCCTATCCCTGCGCCAGGATTGAGGATCCCAAGGAAAAAGAGAAGTTTCGGGAATGGATGCTTAAGCTTGAATACATAACGCATGAGATGCCTCACGAGGATCTTGTGGTATTCCTTGATGTGCCTGTACGCATATCTTTCAGCCTAAGAAAGTCGAGGGGCCAGATTAGCCATGGGGACGTCCATGAGAAGGATGCCAGGTATCAGGAAAGCGTAGCTAAGGAGTACCTTAAGCTGGCGAAGCAGCCTCACTGGGTAAAACTTACCTGTGCAGGGGATTCAGCGATGCTTCGCGAGGAAGAGATTGCAGAGATGGTTCTCCAAGCAGTAAAAAGGGTCCTCTGATATTTACTTTTTCTCTTTCTGCTTTTTTCCGAACCGGAGAATCAGCGCGCCGACAATAAGCGCAAATGCAATGATATAGGCTGCGCGGTCATACTGGTTTTGGATAACGGTCTTTTCTATAATCCGGTGCTCATGGCAGTTGTTGTCAGAGCCGCAGTAATAGCCTTCACCGCAGTCGCTGTCATTCGTGCATTCCCTTCCGACCAGAACAACAATCCAGACTACTATAATGATGATGATAATCACGATCAGGACAACTGCTGCGGCATTCCCCTTTTCAGTAGAGAACAGCTTCGGGAGTTTCTTCATTTTGGTTTCCTATCTCGATCCTCAGTTGCGGGTATTTTGACTGGCAGGCATCTGCGAGGGTCTCCAAAAACCGATCTGACGGAGCCTCAATCTGCTCGATCTGCTTTGCAACACATTTCCCCGGTATAAACGGCTGTATTCGCCAGGTGCAACGCAGGTGCCTGAGTTCTGCGGCGATTGCCATCAGGTCCTCCTTCCGAAAAAGGATGCCCGGGATGATCACCGTACGGATCTCAATGTCGATGGTATCTTCATAATCCTTGAGAATTCTTAAGCTTTTCCTTATATCATTCATGATCTGGTAGCCTGAGATGAAAAATGTCTGGGCCTGGGTTGCCCGCTCAAACTGCTCTTCGTCAAACTGGGTCTTGAGATCCAGCGCAATAAAGTCAAGGAGATCTTCCTTTAGCAATGAGCCAAGCACGTCAGGCCTGCTTCCGTTGGTTTCAATCCCGGTCTTCAATCCAATGCTTTTTGAGAATATGCAGAGATCCCTCAGGGTCAGCTTCTGCAGCAACGGCTCGCCGCCACTGAATATGATGGACTTCTTTCCTGGGCAGAGGCGCCTGATATCATTCTTGATGCCCTGGACGTCCTTCTGCTCTTTAAACTCCAGCAGTTCCGGGACAAAGCACCATGGGCAGCGGAAATTGCACCCTGAAAATAGGACCGTGAGAACCTTTTCTTTGTTGAAGAGCGTCTTGTTCAGATCTGTTACTTCTGCGATGTATCCCTGCATTTTTCGTCTTCGAGAAACTCCGTCAGTGCTTTATTTTTTTTGATGGTGTCATAGCTGATTGGCTTGTCCATGTAGTCACCTCTTTCGGATTTCTGTTTGCTCCGTGGTATATAAAGATTGTTATCTCCGTCGGCAAAATGATGCAGAAGCAATACTGGTCCGCTGAAGGTGAAGATTGCTAATTGCCTGATCGTCCGTGCGCTCGCAGGCTTGGCCGCATCTTCTCTGCTCCCTTGCCTTTATGGCGGAGTCCTCTGCTTTTCCTGTTGGCAGATGTCAGTCCCCTGAATGCTCTTCCCCTTTTTGCATTGATCCATGCAAAGCGGGAATCAGCAAGGATAGCAGGATGGCTCCTGTCAATGAGGATCACTTCATACCAGATATTCTTTCCATCCTGTGCAACAAAATATGAGTTGAGAACCTCGCAATTCACAAATGCCTGATTTGCCCTGCGCTCTGCCACGCTCTGGAAGTTGAGCTTCAAGTCTTTTCTTTGCGTCATGCGCTTTGAGCGCCTGCCTGCGCGCACCTTTGGCCGCTTTCTGCCGCCTCTCAGGACTCGCTGCCTAACAAGAATAATCCCCTGTTTAGCCTTATAGCCTAACGATCGGGCTCTGTCAAGCCGTGTAGGATAGTCGATGCGGAGGGTTACAGGCTCTCTCCGCCATGCCATGAGGCGCTCTTTTAGCTGCTCCTGACTGTTCCAAGCCTCTCTGATGTACTGGTATGCTCCCATCCGGCCTCCATTATCGTGAATAATCGGATTCGGGCAAGCCAACGCCCACATCTCCGAAAATGGAGAAATCGGGAAGGGTTTATAAAGGTACAGGTTTAGGAAATCTTTAAATAAACGACATGGTTCTTAGAACGCCATGCCCTGGTAGCTTAGCAGGTTCTTTTGGCTGTCCAAAAGCTGTAAAGAGCGCATGGCTGTTACCCTTACCCTGCGGGGTTTGGCTGAAACCATGAGGTCACCAGTTCGAGTCTGGTCCAGGGCGCTTCTTATCCTGCATCTATCTGCGCATTATCTCTATCTGAATTGCCATTGTGAGCCTTCCGAGAATAAATCCTATTGCCATGAGGCAGAGATATTTGAATAGTACAATTGATTGCATAACCCACCAGAATTCGTATTTATTTTCTTATCTCCTGTTTATCCATTTTGTTCATTTTTTGATTTAGCGGTATTATAAAAAGATTATCTAAAGAGACTAAAGAGAACTTGATGAATCAAAATGGGCCCGCCGTGATTTGAACACGGGACCACTCGATTATCAGTCGAGCACTCCATTGCCCAATTATCCTCTCAGATGAGAGGGAGTGGATTTCCAGGCTAAGCTACGGGCCCGTATGTTAAAAGATTAAAATCGGGTTTATATTGGTTTTGGTTTTGGAAACCTTTATTAACTTATGATCCTCTTTTCCTCTTTATGATCGGTTCAATTGTCGCTGCATTGTTTGGGAGAAGCCGGGATCCCCCCTTAGCTGAACGATATCAAAATATTTCACAGCAGATTACGGCAATCTTGGATGCAGGAGCATTTCCTAAGTCTCCAGAACATTTAAGAAGAATCAATTATCTTCAACGAGACCTTTCGGATTTGATAGTTTATCCAGCCAAAGAACCCATCTCTTTCTTCACGCCGGAAAGGGTGGATGAAACCTACCAGCTTTTGCAGCAGGCTGCCAACTATTTACGAGGCTCTGATTATGAGGAACTGGCTTTAACAAGGCCTGATGACTTTATAAGAAGGGCTGCTCGCAAGAAGCGGGCCGATGAAACGTATCAGGCATTGCTTCAAGAAGCACACGAACCATAAGAACGAACAACGTACATGCAACTGTCCCTTTCTCACGGATTACTCCTTTCTCTTCATAACCTTCTTCACCGCAGCAACAATCTCTTTTGCAGTGCAGCCATACTTCTCAAGAAGCTCCAGGGCTTTGCCTGATTCTCCGAAGGTGTCTTTTACGCCAACCCTTTCGAGCGGGACTGGGCAGCGCTCTGCAAGCACTTCTGCAACTGCCCCTCCCAACCCTCCTGAAACCTGATGCTCTTCTGCTGTTACCACCGCGCCTGTCTTTTTGGCAGCAGCAACAATTGTATTTGTGTCTATTGGCTTGATGGTGTGGCAATTGATGATCATCGCGTCAATCTTCTCTTTTTCGAGCATCCCTGCAGCCTTGAGAGCCTCTGCAACCATAATGCCGCATGCAATAATTGCGACGTCTTTTCCTTGCCTGAATGTTAAAGCTTTCCCAATCGTGAAAGGCGTTCTTGGTGTCGTCATTGTTGGCAGGGGTTCCCTTCCGAACCGGAGGTAGAATGGTCCTTGGGCCTTGCCTGCTGCAATTGTCGCTTTTCTCGCCTCTTCTGCATCGCAAGGCACAATCACTGAGAGATTGGGGAGGCAGCGAGTCATTGCGATGTCTTCCAAAGCCTGATGCGTTGCCCCATCCTCTCCCACAGTCAGGCCTGCATGTGTTGAGCCAACTTTCACATTCGCATTTGAGTAGCAGACGCTGACCCTCAACTGGTCCCAGTTCCTTCCCGGGGAGAAGACCGAAAATGAGCAGGCGAAAGGAATCTTTCCGTTGTAGGCAAGCCCTGCTGCAACTCCCATCATATTCTGCTCTGCAACCCCGCACTCGATGAAACGATCAGGAAATGCCTCTTTGAACCAGTTTGCCCGTGTTGACTCTGTCAGGTCTGCGCTCAACACTACAACGTCCTTATTGGCTTTTCCTAATTCAAGCATGCCTTTTCCATAGCCGTCCCGGGTTGCTCCCTTCTCAGCCTTTTCAATATCCTGAAGGTGCATTGCTGGATTGGTTTTCATCGTTGGTTGGGGTTATTTAGGCTTTCAATGGTTTTAATTTAAATTGTTTTTAATCATTATGATCGGTATTTCCATTTTTAATTTAATCATATCTTTTATTATCATTTTAAGGGTTAACTCGATTATTTATTCATTGAATCCTTCTTTACAATTGGTTTTTTCCTATTTCCAAACTATCAAAAGCATTTTCTCTTAATGAGGTTTTATGAGGTTCTTATTCTCTCTTTCTCAGCTTCTAATTCTTTGAGCGCTTTCTCAGCCTCCTCGTGCTTTGGCGGCTTGCCATGCCATTTGTAATCATTCTCCATAAACGAGACTCCTTTTCCAGGGATGGTCTTTGCAATGATCATGGTGGGCCTCCCTTTTGTTCGTTTTGCCTCTCCAAATGCCTTGAGGACTTCTGCCATATTATTTCCGTCGATAACAATGGTATTCCAGTTGAACGACTGCATTTTCTGCTCAAACGGCTCAATACTCATGATATCTGAAGTAAACCCATCAATCTGGATATTGTTCCTGTCCTGGACTGCGATAAGGTTGTCGAGCTTCCGGTTTCCTGCCATCATAAAGGCCTCCCATGTCTGGCCCTCCTCGCATTCTCCGTCGCTCATGCCAACATAGATTGTGCGGCTGAGCTTGTCCATCTTTGCTGCGATTGCTGCTCCGACTGCGATAGAGATGCCCTGGCTTAGAGGCCCTCCGCTGTTCTCAACTCCCGGGAGTTCTCCCCGATGCGGGTGGCCTTGGAGCCTCGAGTTGATCTTTCTGAAGGTCAGAAGCTCTGAACGTGGAAAATACCCTGCATGTGCCAATGCTGCATACCAGATTGGGCAGATATGGCCGTTTGAAAGGTAGAAGAGGTCCCTCTTGCCCCAGTTTGGCTGCTTGGGATCATGGTTCAGGATATTGAAGTAGAGCGCTGCGAAAATATCAGCCATGCCAAGGGGGCCTGCAGTGTGGCCTGACTTGGCGCTGTCAAGCATCCGAATGACATCCTGGCGGAGCTCATTGGACTTGAGATACAATTCCTTGATGCCAGAAATTCTTGCCACTGGTGGAGCGCGTCTGTTGAGGTTTAAATATTTAATCTTTAATGCGGCTCCGGTGAAAATCTTGCTCCGCAGCTGCCGCCGGCTCGGCTTGCGCCGCACTTCTGTATGCATCGTTGAAGCCCCGTATGGGACAACCCCCTCAACTCAGCTCATTCTAATCCTTAAGAGCCTCGCAAAGAGGCGGCAGCACTGATTTTCGCCGGAGCCCTTTAATGCGAGATCTCTTTCTTGAATTCCTGGATGGCTGCCTTGATATCCTTTTGGCTGACTATTGCTGATCCGATGACGATTCCATTGGCTCCGGCCTTGACAGCTTTCTTTGCGATGCCTTTCTTTATGCCGCCATCAACTTCAATGAACACTTTGGGATGGCTCTTCCTGAATTTCCGGATCCTCTTGATTGTTGAGAAGATGAACTGCTGGTTCTGAAATCCCGGGTGCACGCCCATAAACATCACCGAATCCAGGAACGGAAGATATGGCTCCACAAAGCGGCTCGGAGTCTCGGGATTAAGCGCAAGTCCAATCTTCAGCTTCAGCCTCTTGGCTTTGGCAATGAACTCATGCAATCCCTCCATGCCAGGAAAGGCTTCAATGTGGGCAATCACCAGAGCTGCCTTTAACCTGTGGCACTGTCCAAGGTGCTCTCCAGGATGCTTTACCATCAGATGGATTTCCGGCTTTATCCCCCTTGGCAGGCTTCGTATCCTCTTAAGGTCAAGGGTACTGTTTCTGACGAACGTATGGTCTGCTATGTCTATCTGGATACGCTTTGCAACGAGTTTCAGCTTTTGGAGCTTTGCGATAAGGCCAGCTTCATGTTTCTCAAGAAGCGCGGGAACGATGATATTTTTCATTGGTCAAGCTTTCTGATTCTTCTCTTATGACGTTTGAATCCGGAAAATTTTGCGGAGTGGAAGGCTTCAACGATAGCCTTGGTCTTGTGAAATGGAAACTGCCTTGCCCTGAGGCAAAGGACATTGGCATCATTGTCCCTCTTTCCAATGGCTGCAGTGTAGATGTCTGATGCGGCAACTGCCCGGATGCCTTTCATCCTATTGGCTGCAATTGCCATTCCTGTCCCTGTCCCGCAGATGAGGATGCCTTTGCCTTGTGCTTTTTTGACCCTGTGTGCCACCTGCATGGCAATATCTGGGTAATCCACTGGCTCTTCGCTCTGAGTGCCAAGATCCTCAAATGGAATCCTTTTTTTCCTGAGCACCGCTTTGAGCAGCTCTTTTACTTTGTAGCCTGCATGATCTGATCCGATATAGTACTTCATGGTCACTTCATGGCTTTTTTGCCTATATAAATTTTTGGGGAGAAGCAAATCTTAAGGAGAAGCGGCTCCGGCGAAAATCTCGCAGTTGCTTGCGAGTGAGCTCGTTCTCACTCGCTCACAAGCCACCGGCTGCCGCCGTTCACAAAAATGTTTCGCATTTTTGGTCGCTCCTTCGGAGCAGCTCGGCTCTGGCGGTTTTCAGCGAAGAGCGGCACCTCGCCCGTAAGGGACAACCCCCTCAACTCAGCTCATGCTAATCCTTAAGAGCCTCGCAGAGAGGCGGCAGCACTGATTTTCGCCGGAGCCAGCGAGAAGCGAAAGCTTTATATACCTTGTATTCCAGAATCGCTCCATGCCAGAGTCCAGTCTATTTAGAGACGCTATTGTTTTTTTTGACGAACTCGGCATCTATGACGTTGTCCTTCCTTTTTTGCTCGTGTTCACCATTGTTTTCGCGATTTTGGAGAAAACAAAGGTCTTGGGCACTGAGGAAATCGAAGGGGCAAAGTACTCAAAGAAGAACCTGAATGCCATTGTGGCATTCACCATAGCATTCATCACCATTGCATCATCGCGGCTGGTGGAGATCATCGCGGATGTGTCAGGCCAGATGGTTATCCTGCTCATCCTGTCGGTCTTCTTCCTGCTGCTGGTTGGCTCCTTTTGGAAAGAGGAGGAGGGAGTCTTCCTGAAGGCGGGATGGAAACAGCTCTTCATGTGGATCATGTTCATCGGGATTGTCCTGATCTTCCTCCAGGCCATCAAGACAGACAATGGTGATTCGTGGCTGGAGGCTGGCTGGGAGTATATATTTTCAGGCAACAACGCAGCGGTTGTTGGCTCGATTATCATGGTTATTGTGCTCATCGTGCTGCTGTACTTTACTGTACGTGAGCCGCAAAGAAAAACGAATGACTCTCATAAACACGAGTCGTAGGAGGTATAAACATGGCACAGGCATATTTTTTGGATAATTTTGTACGGATGCTGGAGACATGGGGCTTTACTGATGTGCTCCTGCCCTTCATCCTGGTCTTTGCAATCCTTTATGCATTGCTGCAGAAGATTGAGATCTTTGGGCATGACAAGAAGAACATACATCTCGTCATTAGCCTTGTCATCGGCCTGCTGTTCGTCATCCCGCATGTGACGAATACGTATCCGCCGAATGCTGATCTTGTTAATATCGTGAACCAATTCCTGCCAACAGTCTCAGTTCTGGTGGTGGTCGTGGTCATGTTCCTGCTGCTTATTGGAATCTTTGGGGCGCAGGCAGGCTGGACGAATTATTTTGGAGGCTCGATTGTTGTCCTTGCTATCATTGCTGTGATCTGGATCTTCGGAGCTGCTGCTGATTGGTGGCAGGGATGGAACTGGTTCACAAACTTCTTCGGGGCTGAGGCTACTGCAATCATCATCATCCTCATTGTGTTTGCCCTGATCATCGCCTTCATCACGGGAGAAGAAAACAAGACGAGGAAGGGAGTGAGCGGCTTCCTCAACGATCTTACTGACTTTTTCAAGAGGCACCATTAGCTGGCAATGGCGACGCCACTCGATACCGGACTTATCAGCAGTTTCGGTATCATCTTTCCTTTTCTTTTAGTGCTCGTCTTCTTTTACGGAGCGTTCTCCTATACAAAGCTTTTTGGAGATAATAAGGGACTTCAGGTGATTCTGGCCCTTATCCTTGCATTTTTCGTGCTCCTGTCTCCAACGCTGCGGGAAGTGGTCAACCTTATGACTCCCTGGTTTGTGCTGCTGTTCCTGTTCATCCTCTTTGCAATGGTTGGGTTTAAGACCCTGGGAGCCTCAAATGAGGATGTTCATGATGTCTTTAATGGGCCTTATGCCGTAACCATCGGGTGGTGGATTATAGGGATGTCTATAGTGATTGCCTTAGGCTCGCTTTCATCGATTACTTTCAAGGAAGGGGCTCCAACAAAGGTGA
Organism: Candidatus Nanoarchaeia archaeon; assembly: GCA_035290625.1. Taxonomy (NCBI): domain Archaea; kingdom Nanobdellati; phylum Nanobdellota; class Candidatus Nanoarchaeia; species Candidatus Nanoarchaeia archaeon. The sequence continues at coordinate 3,607 of DATDTY010000014.1, read as the reverse complement.
ATATAACAGGAACTTCGACTGGTGGGGTTGATGAGACCGGCTCTTCAGCATTCTGGGCTATCCTGTTCCATCCCAAGGTGCTTGGACTCATTGCTATCTTTCTGATTGCTCTTGCGGCCGTGAATCGGTTAACTGCAGACTCCCATCATGAACCTGAGGATGGATCGGGCATGCATCATTAGAAGTTGTAGCATGTGTAACCTTCTTTATACTCGTCCTTTGCTATTCTGGCGATCAGCACTTTACTTAAAAAACTTCCAGAAAAAAATTGATGGCTGCAAGAATGCCCTTCGCAGCATTATCCTGGAGCATTCTTTGGCTTCTTGATGCCCTGGGTAATCCGAGAAAGCTCGCTCACATTTTCTGTAAATTGGGGAAGGACTTTCTGAAAGACCTTCTCCATCGCCTTGATTTCCATCCCCACATTGAGGATGTTCTGGTCATATTCCCCTATCTTCCCAACAAGCGCGGCCTGGAGCTTGTAAAAATCTTCCTTGATGCTCTTCACCTGCTCCTCAATGACGGTCATCCTGCTTTCGGTTTTTCCCTTCCACTCGACAATCTTGTTGATATTTTTCATGAGCTCTTCCCATCGCTCATCGATAATGGCCTCAACCATCTCCTCAACGCGCTCCTTGTCCATGCCTTCATCGGACGGGCCCTCCATTTCAGCAACCATTGGGCCTGGTTCGGAGGGGGCCATAATCGGGCCCGGAGCCTGCGTCATATCTGCCTGATTAAGCCCATCAAATATCTGGGCTGAAGAATACCCCTCGGACTGCAGCTGGCTGATGATCTGGTCGTTCGCGATGCCCTGGCTGCGCATCTGCTGAATCCTTTGGAGAGGAATCTCTTCCCTCGCTGGCTGGCCCTGGCTTGCCTCTTCACTTTTTTTCCTGAAGGTGAACAACGGCATGCTGCATTCCTGATATCTGAATTATTTAAAGGTTTGCATCGGCCTCACGAGTTCCTGGGCCTCTTTCTTTGTTAAAAACCTCGACATATCCCAAAGTGTGATATACGTGGTGAGTATCCTCAGCTCCTCTTTTTTTGCAAACCTGCCGAGCTCATCGATAATCTTTGCCAGCTTCTCATTGATCTCCCGCATATGCTGCCTCAGCTCTTTGACTTCATCATGGAGGCTCTTGAACTCTGTCGCGCTCTTCTTCTGGTTGTTGAGCATGCTATGCTCGGTAAGCTGGGATTTCTTTCGTATGTTGTTGAAGCGCTCCTCAAGCACGCGAAGCTTGGTGTTGAGCGTATTGACCTGATTCATGAGAGCTGCGTCAGAAGCCTGGGGCGACCCCCTTGGAGTGTTCATAAGATATGTCGGGCCTGCGTCCATAATGCCTCGTAAGGCCGGATGTCTTATAAATTTATGTTAGGATGAGGGAGTAGTCACCATAGATAATCCAATAGCGGAATCTTTGGAACAAACGGGTCTTCATCGGGGAAGCCACGAGCCTTCCTTTTATTATTTACGTATATGCTGCCAAAGAGGAGTATCTCAGTATCCGCACCATAGAGCTTTCTCGGTTTTCTGCCAAACAGCTTTTCTACCTTTTGCATTGAGAGTCTTCCCTCTAATGTAGGCGAAAGGGCAGTCTCGATATCCTTCGCAGCCTTTTGGTCCATCCGGATGATCAAGCACTGGTTGCAGAGCTTTTTATAGAAATCAACATCTTGCTGTGAGGGAACAGCAAAGGGGTTCATGTCAGCAGGCAGAGCATTGCTTTGCTCATCCTTATAGTACTCCATAATCGCCAGATAGGCTGCGACTTCGTGGGAGCAGAGAGAAATCTGCTCAGAATCTTCTTTTGCGTCCTCGAAGTTATACCGTATGTTCCACTGCTTTTTCCTGCAGGAATGCGTTGTCCACACATGCCATGCAAGGGCAAGTTTTTCCGGACCGTCTTCAATAGGGACAGAATACACCATAAACTCATAGGGATCCTTTCCAAGAGTGCGCGAAGGGATCTTTGCAGCAATTTTCGCTCCTTCCCTTCCGCTTCGTTTTGCATCGTCATAAGGCTTAATCACTATTTCCTCGTTGAAGTGGCTTGCATAGCAGTAGAGCTGGGTGCCTGCGCAATTTTCTCCTAGTGAGAACCTTCTTGTCCGCTTGTCTGGCCGCAAAAAAGGCTTGGTGGAGTAGCCTGGATATGCCCTATTTGCCAGTGAGCCGAAGGCTTCCCTCCTTAACTCCACAGGCAGCCGCTCTTCCTTCTCTGCATCCGCAAGCGAGTGAAGCCTCCTGATCTTGAGTTCAGGGCCGTGCTTCATGAATTTCCTGGACCGGTCAAACTCATCTTTTCCGTCAAATTGTTTGGGAATCAGGTCACAGAGGATAATCCCTGCCTGGTCTTTCTCTATGTCCTTTATCTTCTGCACAAGAGAAGGTCCTGTTATTATCCTGATCGAATCTGCTTTAAGGATCTCTGCTGCTGATGGCTCCTTGAAGAATGGCTTTGGGAATTCTGGCATTCAGGCCGGGAAGTGCTGAGGGTTTATAAAGGCAACAGAGCCGCAGACGGGCCTATGATGCGTTTAACGAACGACGCTGTCCCGCAATTACTTTCCGGATTGCCAAATTAACGAAGAAAAAAATAAAATCCCTTCTTTTAACACTCGGAAGCCCTCTTGTTAACTTCAAAATCTTCCGTATGTTGTGTGCAATGCTCATCAGATAGTAAGAATTGAAGTGCCATGCTGTGCCCCTTTTTATTGAAAATTTGCCGGGTGGAAACCCCCAAGCTTTAGGTGGGAGATTAGCGCGGTCGTCTTTATTTGAAGCGGAGGAAAGACTTATGTTTATGGGGGGAAGAAAACCAAAAAGTTTATATAGATATCCTTACTTATCTTACAAATAAGAAGGTGATAAAAATGCCATTACTTGAAATTAAAACAGCTAAAATAACTGAAAAGGGGCAGATAGCTATCCCAAAAGAGATACGGAAGATTGAAGGATTCAAAACAGGGTCCAAGATAGCCATTCTAACCTTTAAAGACCGTGTAGAATTAAGGCCATTGGGGCAAGTAAGCGAAAAAATGGCAACTGCAATTGCTAGTGAAAAATCCTTAGCTAAAGATTGGAATAGCAGAGAGGACGAAGAAGCATGGAAGAATTTGTGAAAGGGGAGGTAATAGTTTTGCCTTTTCCTTTTTCAGATTTAAGCAAGTCAAAAAAGAGGCCTGCTTTGGTAGCAGCTATCTTGGAAGGAGACGACATAGTTCTCTGCCAAATAACAAGCGAATCAAGGGTTGACAGTTATTCTATCACTCTGATAAGCAGCGATTTCAAAAAAGGCAGCTTAAATTTAACAAGCATGATAAGGCCAAATAAGCTATTTACTGCCGATAAATCAATCATTCTATACAAGATTGGTTCCCTTAAGGAATCAAAAATAAAAGAAGTGGAAAAGGGGATAGTGGATCTATTCACTACATAGTTTTCTTCCCGCCTATCTAGTTAACGACATAAGTAACGCATGAAGTTCTGCATAAAAATATGTTTTTTCCAAAAGTTCTCAAGGGATTCTTGCAGATCATCAATGGTTGGAAAGTATTGTGATTTTGTGACGTTGTTTTTCGTGACTTTCCAACAGGT
>DATDTY010000013.1 GCA_035290625.1 Candidatus Nanoarchaeia archaeon | reverse complement strand
AGTCTGGACTCCGTATTTCTTTGCAACAGAAAGCACCATCTCGATCTCTCCCAGCACAGCAGGATGCATCTCATCAAACAGCTTTGCAATCTTCTCGTTATTGCGGTCAATCCCTAACGTAAGCTGCGTCAGGTCATTGGTACCAAACGAAACAAAACTGATCCCCTCCCTGCACAGTTCATCAATAATCCAGCACGCTGCAGGCGTCTCAACCATAACCCCAAACTCAACATCCTCAAGAGGCTCCATCCCGACCTCCCTCATAATCTCCTTTGCAGCAGCAACCTCAGAAGCCCGTATCACAAAAGGGATCATCACTCCTACATTCGTGAACCCTCGTTTATGCAGTTCCTTGACTGCCTGAAATTCAGCCTTCAAAATCTTCGGCTCATCCAATCCTCTCCGTATCGCATGCCACCCTATCATCGGATCGCTTTCTTTCGGCTCTCTGTCAGCTCCCTTCAGGTTCCTGTACTCATCTGTCCGTATATCCGAAGTTCTGACCCAGACCGGCTTTCCTTCAAAGGCTCCTGCAATCTTTGAAAGGTTCTCAACAAGCATTGCAGTATACTCTCCCTCCTTCCCTTCTCTTATATACCATGCCGGATGCACCCCATTGTCAGCAATCATAAATTCCAGCCTGCAGAGCCCTACTCCATCTGCTCCTGTTGTTGCAGCCCTCTCTGCATATTCCGGCAGATCGGCAATCACCTTAACTTGGGTCTTTGTCCTCAGCTTGCTCGCCTTGAATGCATGGATCTCCCTTGAAGTCTCATGCCCCACTTTTCCTTCAAACACCACACCATGGGAAGCTGCAACTGTGATGATCTGCCCATCTTTCAACACACTTGTTGCATTCGTTGTTCCAACAATGCAGGGGACCCCCATCTCTCTCGAAACAATAGCAGCATGGCATGTAATCCCTCCTTCATCAGTTACAATGGCTGCAGCTCGTTTCATCGCAGGAACCATGTCAGGATTAGTCATAGAGACAACAAGGACATCTCCCTTAAGCACCCTGTCAAGCTCATTGAGATCATGGATCACTTTGACAGGCCCGGAGGCTGTTCCGCCTGAAGCAGTCAGCCCTTTTGTAAGGATGTTTCCCTCGATCTTCCCTTCTTCCTCAGCCTCCTCCTTCAGCTCTTCAGCTGTTCTTTTGAGTGTTGTCACAGCCCTGCTCTGCACAATATAGATCCTGCCCTTTTCAACAGCCCATTCGATGTCCTGTGCTTTGCCATAATGCTTCTCAATCTTCTTGCCGATGCCTGCAAGCTCCTCAATCTCCTTGTCAGAAAGCTTCTGTTTTCCCTGATCCTCCACAGGAAGGTTCCTCTCCACATTCTTGCCTTCAGAATTCCTGAACAGCCCGATTCTCTGTGATTTGACCTCTTTCTGCTTGATCTCCAGCAGCTCCTTATCAATAATGTAGAGGTCCGGATTGACCTGGCCCCCAACAATCGTCTCTCCTAATCCATACACTGCCTCAATCATGATCTCCTTGGAATTATTGGTTGCAGGATTGATGGAAAACATGATCCCTGCCTTCTCAGAATTTACCATCTTCTGCACAATCACAGAAATTAATACCTGGTCATGGTCAAACTTGTTCTTCTCGCGATAGTAGATTGCCCGTGCAGTAAACAGCGAGGCCCAGCATTTTCTTGTGGCATCAAGAACCTGGGAAGCCCCCTTTACATTCAGAAATGTTGCCTGCTGCCCGGCAAAGCTCGCCTCAGGCAGATCCTCTGCAGTTGCGCTGCTCCTGCACGCTACAAAAGGCTCCTCATCAGCCTCAACGATATCTGCAGAATCAGTCATGCCTTGCTCCATAACCTCCAATGCATCATATGCTTTCTCAATCTCTGAAGCAATATCTTCAGGAATCCTGGATCCAACAATAATCTTCTGGATCCTGTTGGCTTTCTTCTGCAAATCCTCAGAATCCTCGGCATCGATGGTCTTCAGGATATCATTAATCGCATCACGAATCCCTGCATTTTCCCTGAATTCAGCATACGCTTGGGCTGTAATGGCAAATCCTCCCGGAACGGGAAATCCATTATTCCACATCTCGCCAAGGTTTGCTCCCTTGCCTCCCACAGATCCGACATCCTCCTTTCTGATGTCTTTGAACCACTTGATGGCCTGCATGAGAAGGCATCAACACTTGCCCTATTTATGTGTTTTGATTCAGATGGGTAAACAACAAGTGGGGATTTTCGAATAATCCCGCCGCTATTTCCATTGCAGCTGCGTCGCAAAACCAAGAAGAATATCTGATTTTGGACTCGACCTCAGTTTCCACTGGAAAACAGACGCTGAGAAAATATGTATTCGAAACTCTCTCTAAAACCGAAACATTTTTATAATAATAGTTATCATCTATTATCAACATGCCAAGCGCGTTCAGCATACCCGAACTCTATGAACAAGAAATCGAGGCCGTGATTCATGCAGGATACTATTCCAATAAGTCCGAAGTAGTCAGGGATGCCCTGAGAAACCTCTTTGACACCAAGAGTCAGCTCAGAACAGCTGCAGCTATTGAAATGTACAAAAAAGGAGTGGTAACCTTAAGCAAAGCAGCAGAAATTGCTTCAATGAGTTTCGTGGAGTTCAAAAAGCTCCTGCTTGACCGTGGAATTAAGATAAGGGTTCCAAGGCAGTCACGGCAAGAAATCAAGAGGGGAGTTGATCTGATGCGGAATTTAAAGAAAAACAATGATCATCATTGATACGGATATTCTTTCCACATTTGGAAAAATAGATAAGATGCTTCTTCTCTTCTCTGTCTTCAGGGAAAAACGCCTCTTCATCTCTCCAAATGTCTTCAATGAGATAACGAAAGCCGATGAACTTGGGTACGAGTACGCAAAACAGATCCTAAATCTCGTCAAAACAAACAGCATTACCATGGTTCGCCTATCCCAAGAAGAATCATCCTACAAAAGAACACTGCCAAAGAGTTTTGGCAGGGGAGAATCTGACAGTATAGCCGTTGCTAAAATACGGAATGCAGTCTTCCTTACAAATGAGAAAAAAGTGTTGAATTTTTGTGAAAAGCACGGGGTAGCTGCTTTAACCCTTAACTCCATATTGCGGTACCTCTGGGAAGAGGAGATACGAACCAAAGAATACGTAAAAGAATTAATTGAGGAGATTGAGAAAAAAGACAAAATTATAGTGCCATCAAAAGATAAGATATTTGAAGAGTAACCCTTTATTCCACAACCAGCAGCAATACCATCACAATCATCCCAAGAACAATGGAAACGAACTGCCAGATTGATTTCTCAACGCCAACTTCCTTATTGAGTTCCGGAATCAGGTCAGCCCCAGCAATGTAAATAAAATTACCGGCCGCGAATGGCACAAGAAAGGACTGTAACCCAACCCCCCCGAACGTCAACGCCATCAAGGTTCCGAGAATGGCAGTCAGGGCAGAGAGGAAATTGAACAGCAATGCCTTGAACTTTGGCAGCCCCGCATGGATTAGCACTCCGAACTCTCCGATCTCCTGGGGGATCTCATGAAACACGACGCCCAATGTTGTTGCCAAGCCGACAGGAAAGCTTGCGAGATAGCTTCCTCCAATGATAAGGCCGTCAATGAAATTATGGATACCATCTCCTACCAGGATAAGGGTGGCAAAAGGTTTTGTATGATGGGGCTTGTCAGCATGCTTCCAGTGCACAGCTTTCTCAATAAGGAAAGAAAACAATAGCCCAAGAAGGATATAAAGTGATGTCGTCAGCTCAAATCCCTCCTTTACAGCTTCAGGCAGCAGGTGGATAAAGACGCCACCTAACAGCGTTCCTGCAGAAAAGCCAACCAGGTAGATGATCCCTTTTCTGACCAGATCATAGCGGAACCAGAGGATAACCACTCCAACAAGTGAGATCAGGCTCACAATGCCTACACTGATCAGCCCTGCAATCCATGCATCTGCTGGCATAGAAACGCATAGACTCCCTCCCTTTATAAAAGTATTCATAGTGCCTAAAAATAGATTTTTTCTAATAAAAAAGAAAGGATAATCACCGTAACTAATGCCTAAAATACTAACACATAGTGCCTAAACTTAATACATAAATAAGATACAAAAGTGGTAAATTATAGTGCCTAAGAAATAAGCTGCCTAAAAAACAAGCTTCAAAGCATAAGCTTTATATATCCAAAAACATAGTGCCTAAACAATGGCCTTTATCCGGAAGAAGAAGATAGCAGGGCATACGTACTTCTACCTTGTTGAAAACCGTTACGAACACGGAAAAGTGCGCCAAAAAGTCCTCCTCTACCTCGGAAAAGGCAATACACTCAAGAAAAGGCTGGCAAAATGGAAATGACGCCTGAAGGGAACTCTGGAAATAAGCCATTTGCTGTATTGCCCCTCCTTCTATTGAGCCTCATGCTCGTACTGGGAGGCGCAATCCTGTTGCTAAAGCCCCAGATCACAGGATTCGCAACAGGGCCTCTAGGAACAAATCCCGATGCCTCACTGACACTTCTCCTTCCTGAGGATGGCGCAGTAAGCAAGAACCAGACTCCAAGGTTAAACTGGACAAGCTCAACAATTCCAGGCCTCGCCTATTACCTTGTTGAGGTAGATGATTCCGGAACCTTTGATAAGATCAATTATACCTACAACACAACAAACAACTCTATCCTCATACCAGATATCTGGCCAGCAAACAAGACCTGGACATGGAAGGCCGTTGCAGTAGATTCCTCAGGAAACCGGAATACCTCAACCTCAGCATTCCGCTATATCCTCGATATCCTGGCTCCTAACATCACAGCTGAAACAAGGAATCCGGATGTCATCTTCATAAACACCAGCGTTACTGTGAATGCCACTATAACCGACTTGAGCCTCAATACAGTCTGGATATCAGGAAACTGGACAGGCAGCTGGCAGAACATCACTCTCGCGCAGCCAGGCCCTGTCTACGCCTTCATCATTGGCTCAGGAAACTTCTCAAATGGTGAAACAATAGGCTATCAATGGTATGCCAATGACTCCCTCAATAATGCGACCTCAGGCTCCTTACAATCATTCTCAGTGGCAAACCGAGACGTTCCAGCAGCAGTCTCATTCCTCACTCCTGCCAACAACTCCCTGCGTTCCTCTGACAATATCCAGTTTACATGGACAGGCTCAACTGACCCAGAGAACGACACCATAACCTACTTCCTTGAAGCAGGCCAGGATGCAGACTTCACAGCCTATGACCTGATTGTAGCCAATATCTCACAAGCATCCTATTCCACACTCTTCACCAACAACACACTCACGAATGGGTTGCGCTATGTTCGCGTCCGTGCATTTGACGGGTATAATTATTCCGCTTATTCAGAAACCCTGACCTTTGACATCAAGAGAGCAACCCTGAATATCACTTCACCTGAAAACAGCTCGCAGCATAACTTTGGAGACACCATAACCCTCACCTTATCCGAGACAGACAGCAACAACTGGATCAACAACGTCACTATCACCCTGGCTGGAAAGAACTTCACCAACGCAACCTTCTCCTCAACTTGGACTCTTCCAGTCACACTCGACATGGATCCCGGAGTGTATAACCTAACTGCGTATGGCTACAATACCTCTGTTGCCGTCAATACCACAGTTATCTCAGAAATCCTCATCCGCAACACGTCAGCCTCTTCTATCTCCATCAATTATGTCTGCGCGAACGAAACCTATGCAACCAACAACACAAACATCACGCTGCAGATGAAAGCCGCGCTCCAGACCATCTCAAACTTTTCAAACATAACAATCCAAACCCCAACAAGCGGAATTGTGAACCTCTCAATCGACAGGCTAAGCCGCTCCCGGCTCGCATACACCTACTATGCTTCATTCCGCATCAATGAGACAGGCACGTTTAACATCACAGGCACAGTCGTTGATGCAGCCAATAACATCCAGTCCCTTAACTCAAGCTTTACCTCCTTTGCCAATGGATCTGCATCAAAAACCATCAACCTTACAGGCACCAATGTCCAGGCATTTTATCTCAGGGATGTGTGCACCAATGAACGCATCATGGCAGGGAACAATTTCAGCATCTATAACGGATCCCATTATTCTGCAGAGGCTGCAACAGCCAACCCAAGCCTCATCCTCAATACTGTTAATTTCACGAATCTCAGCTATGTGCAGAATTACACAGAAGTCTTTACCTTCAACTACACCCCCCTTGGAAAGCTGCATGCAGCTCCCAGCAATAAACGAAGCGTGCTCGAATTCCAGGCCATTACAAACATGACAGATTACAATAACCTTTCGGTGAGCTGGGACTATAGCGCTATCTCATTAGTCCTGGAGGACGAATCAAATCTTGTCCTCTATACCTGCCAGAATCTCCAGTCCTGTAGCTTTACCCAGCAGTCCGCAACTCTCGATACTGCCGGAAACGTCATTTCAGCAACTCTATCCCAGAACGGAACCATCTACCTTTTCGCAGAAGATAAGACAACCCTCACACAAGAGGTCGGCATTGGAGCCCCAACCAGCCAGCCTCCTGCTCCGATACCCGAGCCTCCTATTGCAAGCCTCAGCCTTGACGCCCCCGAGCCTCTGGTAGTTGAGCCTGACCAGACCCTGACAACAACAATATCCATAAAGAACGACGGAAAGAAAACCCTGGCTGATGTCGGGCTGGCCGGCATCTCCAACAGCTCAGAAGTGTCCTTCTCTCTCTCCAGAAGATCCTATGAGAAGCTGGTGATAGGCCAGCAGGAATCGTTCCAGCTTGCCATAACCTCCCTGCCTCTCTCAAAGCCAGGCCGCTATGCAATCGAAATCAAGGGAAGCGCAGCCGATCCTCCTGCAGAAGACACGGTGAAGATATTCATCGACGTCAAAGAGAAAGACTTCAGGAGACGGGATGTCGTCATCAAGGAGATTCTCTTTGCCGCAGACCTGTTCAGGGAAAATCCAGAGTGCCTCGAGCTTGGAGAGGTATTGGAAGCAGCAGAATCAGCAGCTGACCATGGCGCCTATGAGAACGCCACAAGCCTCATCCAAAGCGCAGTTGCGGGGTGCCAAACTCTCATCACCAGAACCTATACTCCTTACCTGCCTCTGCTTTCCAAGAAGCGGTCGCCAGCAGCATTGTTCACAGTGGAAATGGCAATGATCGGCATCCTCCTGACAGGCATGTTCTTCTACTACAGAAGGCGATTGGCAGAATGATTTGCCGGAACTGAAATTCAAACTGAACTTCAAAACAGCTGGAAGATTCCCAGGAGGACCTTGTGCCCGTCAAATCCCGGAATCGGTATCATATTAAAGACAAACAAGAACATATTGATCCTTTTCGTCAGGAACAGGATATCCCGATGCTGCTCCTTAATCCCTTTCTGATAAAGCAGGACAGAGGCAACTCCCCAGAGGAGCAGGTTCACCAAAGGCCCTGCAAAGGCAATAAGGATATTCTGCCAGGGCAGAATCACACACCCAAAACCAGCACAGCCAAATGAGACATACGCAGGGACAAAGAAGATAAATCCAAAGTTCATCAGCTTCAGCAGCGTTCCAAGGATAAGCCATCCGTATGCTGCATTGAATGATGCCTGAAGGCCAAATGCAACAGCAATCAGCTTATGCCCGAACTCATGCAGGATGATGGCAGGAGCAACAGCCATGACAGCAAACCAGAAATCGCTTCGGCTGGCATTGGTGTAATATGCAATAGGATCATCTACCCTTTGCCGTGGAAACGCATCTTTGAAAATAAATCCTACAAAGGCTATCATGATCGCCATGTCCAGAATCTCTGCAATCGTTAGAAAGACCATATCTCCTAGCTCACCAAGTCCTCTTTATTTATGTTTCGTATTAAAAATTTTATAACCCTCTTATGACTTATAACAAACCACATCACTTCTCACTCACATACACCCGATACCCTGACTTTTTCCCGGCCTCTTTAACATTCCCAAAGACTTCTTTCATCTTCTTTGATAATTCCCTTCCTCCGATGTTATGCTTCGCAACCGCCTGTAGCAAGCCGTTTTTCTTCAAATGCTGAAACGACTCCTCTATCATCCTGAAGCACACCTCTCTCCCGGCCATCCTTGGAGGGTTGATAAGGATAGTGTCAAACTTCTCATCAGCACTGATATTCTCAAAACTATCCCCCATCCTTGCCTCAGCATTCTGGACATCATTAAGCGACATATTCCGCCTTGCAAGCCTGGCAGCCCGCTCATTGATGTCAGACATAACAACCTCACACTTCGTAAAATTCTTCGCAATACAAATCCCCACAGCGCCATACCCACATCCTAAGTCAAGGACATCCCAGCCGTCCTTAATGATCATATGGTCAATCAACACCAACGTCCCGGCATCAATCCTGTCTTTTGAGAAAACCCCGGATCCTGTTAAAAAAGAGAATTCCCTGCCAAGAAGCCTTGCCCGGATCATCTGCTGCCGCAAGGGCGAATCTTGCTTTCTGGAATAGTAATGAAGATGTTTTTTCATGTACCCGTAAGAAACGTATTCGACTTATAAATTTGTCTACGCAAAATTATGGCAGAATCTGGCCGCCTATTTGATTATCCCATACCACTTCCAGATGACCTTGTCAGCCGCCCTCACAATCTCTTCCTTCCTCCCCTGGATAACAAGGCAGTTATCCTGAACGCTCACCTTTGGTTCAGGATGTTCTTTAATAAAGATAATGCTCTCGGTGGTGCCATTACTGATCTCGCAGTTCACAATAGGCCTCGTATGGCACGCATCAGTCGCATTTCTGGAGCATGCAGCAACAGCCTGGATGCCAAACACATTTGACAGGCTCAAAGTGATTTCAGCGCTCGCAAGCGCAACATAGCCGAGATCCTCCCCTTCAGGATCAAAGGTGATGTAGGTGGTATTCGTGATCACAAACTCATCTGCAAACTCCAGTGAGACATCCTCAGCCTCTCTTGGCCCATACCTCAGATGGATCTTATACACAGTATCTCCCCTCTGCCATTCAGTATTCCACAGCCCGGCAACCTTCTCAACTACAAACCCGTTGTAGGTGTAGGTTGGCACCACAGGCCCTTGCGATTTGCTGTAAAGAAACACCCCGATAAACAAAAGGAAGAGGGCTACGAGCGATATAACGATCATGCCCAGTTTTCTGTTCTCTTTTTTCTCATCAACATGAGCCTCATCCCCTAGTTCATCCTGGCCAGGCTCATAGCCTTGTGGCTGCGTATCCTCTTTGCCAGCTTCTTTGCCAAGATTTCCTTCAATAGGGGACTCAATCTCTCTCACGTGGTTCCTCCTTCGATAACTCCCAGCATCCTGTAGAGGATAAGCTCGTGAAGAGAGATAAGGTCCTCAGGCTCGGCAGCCTCGAGCACAATGCAGCTGTCATTGAGCGAAATTCTGCTTATATCAGCGCTTTTTGTAAGGATAACCGGAAGGATGGCAGTTGCATTCCTGCAATCTGCAGCCGGAAATCCTGAGACATTTGATGTATATGCAGGAATGAGAGAGACCCCAAATTCCTCCTGGAACAGGGGGGCCAGGTTATAATGGACTAACGCAATAGTCTGGTTCAGCCTGTCATGAAAATCAGAGGTATACAGGAACTGCTTCTGGCCTTGAAGGATATCATCTGTGCCGTTCTGGACTTCATAAGACAGCTCTGACGGAAAATGGCTAAACGTGATCGTTGTCCGTTCAGTCTGAAGCTGATAGCCCCCTGACACCCGAACAAACTCAAACCCATTGTACTGCAGGGAATCTCCATTGCTTCCTCCAAATCCGAAGAAAATAACCCCAAACACGCTGCTGATCATGATGCCAGCAAGCAGGAACACCATAAGCTTTTTATACATCTCTCTCCGGTCTTGCACCATACCTTAAGAACCTGGGCACACTTTAAAAGTTTTTCTGTGCTATGAACACTATGAACAAAGTAATCCATCTCGAAGATGTCTGGAAAACCTATAGTATGGGGGAGGTCAAGGTACATGCCCTCAGAGGAGTTTCACTTGACATCAGGACAGGAGAATTTGTGGCTATCATGGGCCCTTCAGGATCAGGAAAGTCAACAATGGTCAATATGGTAGGCTGCCTGGACATCCCCACCCGGGGAAGGATTTATCTGGAGGGAAAGGATATCTCAAGCCTCTCTGAATCTGATCTTGCAGCCGTGAGGGGAAAGAAGATAGGCTTCATCTTCCAGCAGTTCAATCTCATCCCGGCGCTCTCAGCCCTTGAAAATGTGGCGCTCCCGATGATTTTCCAGGCTGTGCCTCGCGAAACCCGCCTGTCCAGGGCAAAAGAGCTGCTCACTCTTGTCGACTTGGGTGATCGCATGAGCCATAGGCCTGCTGAGCTTTCAGGCGGGCAGCAGCAGCGCGTTGCAATTGCCCGGTCTCTTGCGAACGACCCTGACGTGATCCTTGCAGATGAGCCTACAGGAAACTTAGACACCAAGACAGGCGATACTGTCATAGAGTTCCTTAAGCAGCTTAATAAGAAAGAGAAAAAGACAGTCGTGATGGTCACACATGACCCCCATCTCGCAAGGATAGCCCAGCGTATCACTCACATCAAAGACGGGCAGATTGTGAAACATTTATAAACAATAAGCATTGGTGGAATCCACATGAAGAACTCTTTTCAATCTAAGACTCCTCTTCAATCTCTATCCCTCTTTTTTGTGCCTATCCTCTTCATCGCCTTCTTGGTGATTGCCGGGATTGCTTCTCTGGCGTCTCTGGCGCTCATTGTTGCAGCAGACCTTCCCACAACTGTAAAAGAACGCGGCATCACTGAACTGGATTCCCCTCTAATCACTTTTTCGAACAAAAGCGACATCAACAGGAGTAACGTAGACCACACCTTCGTCAACCAGATTCCTGACCCTGTTGAGCCAGGCGAGTATGTTGAACTCAGATGGAAAGTTGAGAATTTCGGCTCAACCAAGACAGAGAATATCTGGGTAGAACTCCTCCCTGAACATCCCTTCTCCCTGCTGCCCGGAGACTCTGCTGCAAAAAAGATAGGCTCCCTCAACGGAAGGCAAATAGGAGAGAAAGGAATTATTGTCTTCTGGAAGCTCAAGGTGGACCTTGATGCAGTGGAAGGTGATAATCAGATCAGGCTTCGCTATTCAGCTGATAATGGAAAGAGCTGGATTACTCTCGATCCATATCTCGTCCGTATCAAGACCAGAGACGCCATACTGCTGATCGAATCTGCCCTTGCCAGGCCAGCCAGCATCAGGCCAGGCGAGGCTTCAGCAGTCTCGATTACTCTCCACAACCTTGCTGACTCTCCCTTGCGGAACATCCGCGCAACCCTTGACCTTAAGGGCACTCCGCTTGTGCCTTTGGATTCATCAAACGAAAAGGCAATAGCCATCCTGGACAGGCGCTCCTTCAGCCAGCTCAACTTCACCCTTGCTGCAGAATCAGACGCGAAAGCCGGAATCGTAAAGATACCCGTCTTCCTTAACTATGATGACAACTCAGGAACGCATTACGAGAGAAATGCAACTATCGGCTTGAGGATAGGGGATATACCCGACCTGAGCGTCACCCTTGACTCCTCAGAGATCAAAAGCGGGAAGTCAAAGGGAACCGTGGCTGTGCGCATTGTCAACAGGGGAGTTACTGATATCAAGTTCCTCAGCATCTATCTCGAGCCCGATACCGCAGTAACCCTGCTCTCTTCCCCTGAGGTCTATGTTGGCCACATTGATTCAGATGACTATGAGACAGCAGAATTTGACCTGTATGTAGGCGCAGCTCAAAAGCAGGTGGCCCTGCCATTGCATCTTGTATATAAGGATGCAAACAATAAGGCATACACGCAAGACATCCTTGTTCCTCTTACGCTCTACTCAACTTCAGAGCTGAAAAAGCTCGGCTTCAAGAAGAGCAATCCCCTTATCGGCATCCTCATTGTCTTGGCCCTGGCAGCAGCCGGGGTCTATGCCTATAGAAAACGCAAAAAATGATTCGGGATTATATCTATATTTCTCTTAAGAATCTGATTAAGCGGAAGCTCAGAAGCTGGCTCACCATGATTGGCATCTTCATCGGCATTGCAGCCATTGTAAGCCTTATCGGTCTTGGAGAAGGGCTGAGGGCTGCAGTCACTTCCCAATTCGGCTTCCTGGGATCAGATGTCCTGAGCGTCCAGGCATCAGGCATCAATTTTGCAGGCCCGCCAGGAACTGCAGTTGCCACGCCCCTGAGCGATGATCTTGCTGAGAAGATTGGAAGGATCGACGGCGTAGAGGCGTCCATAAACCGATACCTCAGGACAGCCACGCTGGAATTCAATAGGCGCCAGGAGATTGTCAGCCTGGTTTCCATGCCCTCAAAGGAAAACCGGAAGATTGTGGAGGGGATGCTCAATCTGGAAGCTTCAGCAGGAAGGCTGCTTAAAGATGGCGACAAGGCCAAGGTGTTTATCGGCAGCAACTTCCAGGATCCAGAAGTCTGGGGAAGAGCAGGGATCCGGACAGGGGACGCAGTCCTGCTTAATGGAATCCCGTATGAGGTTATTGGCATCCTTGAAAAAAAAGGGAGCTTTATCCTGGACAATGCTCTTGTTGTCAACGAGGACACCCTTCTGGAGGATTTCGGTGATGACGGAACAGTAAACGTCATTGGTGTGAAGGTAAAGGACGAAAACGCCATACTTACAGTAAAAGAGGATATTGAAAAGCTCCTCCGGAAGGAGCGCGATGTCAAAAAAGGGGAAGAGGACTTTGAGGTCCAGAGCCCGCAGAACATCCTGGAAACCCTGAACTCCACGCTGTTTGCTGTCCAGCTTTTCATCTACATCATTGCTTCAATCTCCCTGCTTGTGGGCGGGATCGGCATCATGAACACAATGTATACTGCTGTTTTGGAGCGCACAAAGGAAATCGGCATTATGAAGTCCATCGGCGCGAAGAACAAGGTCATCTTCATACTCTTCTCGATAGAGTCAGGCTTCCTCGGCATGGTGGGCGGCATTGTTGGCGTCCTCTTTGGGATTTCGTTTGCCTACGGCCTTGCTTTCCTGGGAAGCCTCGCAGTAGGGTCAGATCTCCTCCAAGCCAGAGTTACTCCATTTCTGGTCATAGGCTCCCTCCTCTTCTCATTCCTTGTAGGTCTTGCTGCTGGCCTGCTTCCAGCCTACCAGGCATCCCGTATGCAGCCGGTTGAAGCATTGAGGTATGCAAAATGAACCCTGATGAAATCAAATACTCCATTCAAAGCCTCCTCCATCGGAAAATGCGCAGCTGGCTCACAGTCCTTTCCATCCTCATCGGGATTGCCGCAATCTTCTCTTTGGTGAGCTTCGGGCTGGGCATCCAAAAGTATGTTGACACCTTGGCAGACCAGGCAGGCAGGGACAAGCTCTTCATCCAGGCAAAGGGAACCGGAGCCCCAGGCATTGACACGACGTTTTTCCTTTCCCAGGACGATCTTGACTTCATCGGAAAGATCCAGGGAATTGACGAAGTCGAAGGCATCTATACCAAAGCAGGCGAGCTTGAATTCAAGGATGAGAAGAAATTCCGCTTTCTGATAGGCATCAATCCCGAGAAGCAGAGGTTCATCACTGAGGTCTTTACAGTTCAGGTAAGCAGCGGAAGGGAATTCAAGAAAGGCGAGTTAGGCAAGGCCATCCTTGGCTACAACTACCAAATCCCGGAAAGCATCTTCAGGTCCGGAATCAGCCTCGGCGACAAGGTGAAGATTAACGGGCAGCCCTTTGAGGTCATCGGTTTTTATGAGGAGATTGGGAATCCCCAGGACGACTCAAATATCTATGTCACCAAACGCCAGATGGAGCTTCTCTACGATACAAAGGACAAGTTCGGCTATGCCATGATCAGGGCAGATGGAACTGCAACAGCAGACCTTGCCGATAAGATCAGGGAAAAGCTCAGGAAATTCAAGGGCCAGGACAAGGACAAGGAAGATTTCTATATCCAGACTTTTGAGGATGTGCTGGCAACCTTTGGGACAATCATCATTATCATCAATGCCGTGCTCGTCCTTATTGCATGCATCTCTCTTATCGTAGCGTCTGTCAATATCATGAACACAATGTATACTGCTGTTTTGGAGCGCACAAAGGAAATCGGGGTCATGAAGGCAATAGGGGCAAGGAACGCAGACATAGGCATTATCTTTATCTTTGAGGCAGGGTTTCTGGGCGCAGTCGGCGGCATCATCGGAGTTCTCCTTGGCTACCTGATCTCTGCCGCAGCAGGGAACATAGCTTCAGCGTATGGCTACGCTATCCTCAAGCCGGTCTTTCCCTGGTACCTCACGGTAAGCCTGATTCTTTTTGCGTTCCTTGTAGGCGCGATTGCCGGAGCCCTCCCCGCATATCAGGCCGCGAAGCTTCCTCCGGTGGAGGCATTGCGGTATGAGTAATCGCAATGGTGGCAGGATGAGCAGGATAATCAGCCCAAGACCTGCTGATGTGCTCGAGTTGCCTATCCCTGATGGGCTCCTGTGAAAATGGCGTTGCCGTCAATTCGTGAGGCTCTTAAACGTAAAGATGCCAAACCGACAAGGGGGATGTCCCTTACGGGGAATGTCGGTCATTCCCATCACTTGCACAGCCGAACCGACGGCAACCTTGAAAAGATTTTCACCGGAGCCTCCGCAATGTTCAAATCTTGAGGCTCACCACATTCGTAATCCCGTGCTCATCTTTTGAGACTCCGAACAGGTGTGACCCTTCCGAGATCACATAATCATTATGTGAGATGATGACATACTGGGCCCGTTTTGAGTATGCCCGTATCAGCTTGGCAAACATCTCAGAATTCTTTTTGTCGAGCGAAGCATCAACCTCATCGAACACGTAAAAAGACGCAGGATCATGCTCCTGAATCGCGAAGATCAATGCCAGGGCAGTCATCGTCTTCTCTCCGCCTGAAAGCCCCCGTATCTCCAGATATTTATTCTGGCTCAGCCTCACCCGGATCTGCACGCCTCCCTCAAAGGGGTTCTTGGGGTCTTCCAGCTCAAGATGCGCGTCCCCAACCACTGAAAGCTGCTTGAATATCCTCTGGAAATGGTCGTTCACAGAATCAAATGTCCTCATGAGCAAGTCACTCTTTTTCTGCTCAATCTCCTCAATCAGGCGGTGCACATCCTCCTTCTCAGACGCCAGGGTGTTCTTCTTCTCAATAAGCGACTGATACTCGGCCTCAGCCGCATCATAGATCTCCAGCGCCCGCATATTGACCATCCCAATCTGCTGCTGCATCCTTTGGAACTTCTCAATCTCCTTCTGGAGCTCCTCCTCAGACTTCTTGGTGTCAATCTCAACGCCATGATACCTCTCAAACTGATGCTGGAGATCCTTCAGCTTGGCCTTGATCTCAACCAGCTTCAGGGTGTGTGTGTTCAGCTTGATCTCCTGATCCCTGCTCTGCTCGAGGTATTTCGCGATCTCAACCTCATCTGCATGGATCTCGTTTTCGATCTTCTTCCGCCTTTCAAACAGCTGCCGGAATCTCTTTGAGAATTCGGTGGCTGCTTTTTCTTTCTGGCGAAGAGCATCTTCATCCTTCTTGTACTGGATCTTCAGGTTCTTCTCTTCTTCGTTGAACCCCCTCTCGTCTTTCGCAAGCTGCTTCATCACATTCTGAATCTTTGTCTGCTCAGGGATGTACACCGAGGAGACAGAATTTTCAATGTTCTTGGCCTCATTCGCATTGAGCAAAAGCATCTCGCTGATCTGGTTCTTCCGATCCTCGAACGCCTGCAGCTCAGCAATCAGGACAGGATCCCTCAGCATGCCGATTCGCGTCCGTAATTCCGATCTCTTCACCTTCAGCTGCATCAGCTCTGCGTGCACGCTGGAGCTCTGTCCACGCAGGCTGTCAAGGCTCTTCTCAGCATCTGCAATGCTCTTCTTCAGCTCTTCAATCTTTTTGTCTGAAACATCCATATCTTCGTGCTCAAGATACATGCTCTTCTCTTCCTTGATGATGTGGCCCTCAAGCGTCGCCTTCAGCTGGCGCAGTGCAGTGATCCTCTCTTCATTCTCCCTGCGCTGCTTCTCCAGGACCTTCAGAGTGTTCTGGAAATCAGCAATGCTCCGCTCGCGCTCCAGGATCAGGTTTTCCGATTCTTTCTCTGAGAACCCGCCTTCCTTCCTCTTCAGCCTGAACCCTCCGCGCATCAATCCTGACAGCTCAGCAATGTCGCCATCAAGGCTGACCATCTTCGCAGTCCCGATGCCGATGTTCCTGGCAGTTGCGATGGTATCTACGACAAGGGTATTGGCAAAGACATACTCAAACACCTTCCTGTATTTTGGGTCATAGGTGACAAGATCAAGGGCATGGCCAAGCACACCCTTCTCTTTTTGCTTTTTGACACGCTCTTCAGGAGGCCGTATCTTATTCAGCGGAAGGAACGTGGCTGTTCCAAACTTGTTCTTCTTCAGGAACTGGATAGCATCTGCCGCAACCTTATCATCCTCAACAACAACCGAATGAAGCCGCGGGCCAGCTGCCACCTCAAGGCTTACGCTAAACTTCTTTTCAACATTCCCAAGCTCGGCAACCGTGCCATAGATGCCAGGGATCTTCCCCTTCTGCTCAAGCACTTTTCTTACAGCAATCTCTGAGCTTGCAAAGTCGCGTGCAGTGATGCTCTTTGCCTTCAGCTTTGCCAGTTCCTCGGTAGTGCGGAACAATCTCTCCCGGTTGCTCCCAATCTGCGATGCCAGCAGCGAATCTGAGTCGAGGCATTTATTCAGCTCAAGCGTGGCCTTCTTAAACTCGCTCCTCTTCGCCTCGAGGGCATTCATCTTTTCCCGGTTTTCCTTCTTCAGCTGCTCCACCTTCTGCATGCGCTCCTCGAAGCTCTGGTATTCCCGCTCCAGCCCGTCCTTTTGCCTCAGCAGGCTGTGCTCCTTTTCCTTCATTTCATTCAGCTTCTGCTGCAGCACCTCGGATTTTTTCTCAGTCTCTTCAATCTCCTTCTCGATGCTGCCCTCAGACTCCATCTTGTTCTTCTCCTTGAACTTCGCGATCTTCTGCCCAATCAGCTCCTTCTCCTTTTCTGCGCTGCTCCTTTGCTTCTCCAAATCAGCCTTATGTTCATTCAGTTCCTTGATTTTGCCTGCAGCTTCATCAAGATCCTTCTTCAGGTCCTCTTCCCGCTTCCTGATCTTCGAAGCCTCAGCCCTGACGGAGTCAATGCGCATCTGCACTTTTGCCATCTGGATCTTCATAGCCTCGATTTCCTTGCTGATCCGAATCTGCTCAATCTCCCCCTTCTCCTCGATCTCGCTGGAAATGCTGGAAATCTCTTCCTTCTTCTGGTCATCGCTCTTCTTCTTCTGCGCAATCATATCATTGATGCTGTCGAGGCGCTTCCGCAGGCTAGCTTCGCTCTTCTCAACAATACCCCTCTGGTTCTCATCAGAGTCAATCCGGATCTTGAGCAGCGAAGCCTCATGGCTGCGGATCTGGTCATTCATCTCTTTGTACTTGAGCGCCTGGTCCCGCTCGCCCTTCAGGGATTTCAGGTAGGTATTCCGCTCATTCAGGATGAGCTCAGCATCCTTGATCTTGCCCTCAACGTTCGAAAGCTCGCTGAGGGCCTTCAGCTTCCTGTCCTCGTACATTGAGATTCCCGCAATCTCCTCAATAATCTGCCTCCTCTCAATGCTCGGCATCTCAGTAAACCGCACAATGTCTCCCTGAAGTATGATATTATATCCGTCGGGGTCAATCCTCGCCCTCGCAAGCAGCTCCAGCACCTCAGCCCTCGTTCGTGTCTGCGAATTAATCTTATAGACGCTCTGGCCATTCTGCTTGACAATCCTGCCTACCCTGACTTCTTCCGTGTCGAGAGGAAATTCTTTCTTCGAATTCTCAAAATAGATGGAGACCTCACCCTTCGATGCAGGCACCTTCGATTTCCCCCCATTGTAGATCAAATGCGCAGATTTCTCAGTCCGCAGCTCTTTTTTTGATGATTTTCCTAGAACAAAGCAGATCGCGTCGAGCACATTGCTCTTTCCGGACCCATTTGGCCCAAGGATCACATTATAGTCAGAGCCTCCAAAAGGAATCTCCGTCCTGTTCGCGAAGGACTTGAACCCGTGGACGACAAGCTTGGTGATTCTCGTCATAGCAGAATCGCGTTCTTCTTGATTTAAATAGCTTTGCCATGCACACAGAGAGAGGCATTCAAACGGCAGAGCCAGGCAACCACAACATTAATATACAAAAAAACAAGAGAGGGAGGTATGAAGCCTTGGCTGCATAAGCTGGAGATCATTACAGACAAAAGCATTCCCTGGCTCGTCCTTCTGCTGCTTGGAGTCATTGTCGCTGAGCTTGGCTTTCATGAGAGGGCTGCCCCGTATCGGGCATATCTGGATACCATTGATTACGTTGTTATTGCAGTATTTGTCGTTGATTTGGCATTCAAATACAACCGCGTCAGGCGCGTTCCAAGGTTTATCAGGCTCTATTGGCTGGACATCCTTGTTGTGTTCCCCTTTTTCCTTGTCTTCCGCCTGATTGAGAACTTTCTGGTCCTGTTGCTCTCCACAGAAACCATTGTTGAGACGCAGAGGATAGCGCATGTCGGGGTTGAGATCGAGAAAGAGACCTCCAAGCTCATCCGGGAGGCAGAGAATGTTGGGAAGGTCAGCAGAAGCAGGGCTATTCTGCTGCTTTCTGAGAGGGTGCCGCAGCTGCGGGCAATCCTCAGGGCACCCCGCCTGCTGAAGATTCTTCCATTCTATGAAAAGCCCCGCCATCACAATCAATTCCTAAACATTGCAAAACCTAGTAAAAGAAGCAAGCAAAGAAAAAGGAGTTATCGTTAAAAAGAACGTTAAAAAAGCAATAAAAGCTAGATTTTCCCAAAGATTATTCTTACATCCTCTATGGTCACAGAGTTATCTCCATTGGCGTCAGCAGCTCTTCGTTGGCTAGCAGTTGGAATGACCCTTCCCTGGACGATATCATATGCAAGGTAAACATCTTCCCGTGTGATGCTCCCGTCTCCATCGACATCCCCTTTCTGGATAGCAGTCTCGCTCGCAAGCCCAATCCTGTTCTCCCCTGTATTCATACCCATATTGCCGATCCAGCTTCCAACAACCAAAGCAGCAAAAAGAAAAGCAGCCAGGAATCCAAGCCTTTGATACTGGTAAGCACTGAAGCTTATGTGCGTTGGGGGCTCACTCTTTAGGCTCCCTCCAAGAGACTCCCTTTTTCTTGCCATGATATGAAATCACCGGTATGCAGGAATGGGCATCATACCTAAACTCTCATCGGGCCATTCATATAAATACCTTTTGATAAAGAAGACTGCCCTAGAAATGTCTGCAACTCCCTAGGGAGATCAAAAGTAAAATAAACAACATCGCGTGAGATGAAGATGATTATGCCTCAATCTGCTTATATATACTTGCTATCTATCCTCATATGCGGCATTTATTCAGCTCTGCAGCAGACAGGAGTCATAACATATTCTCCTGCATAATGAGGCAAGCCTTCTGAACATGAACGCAAGCCTAGTGGAGTAGAGGTTTCATCACTCAATCGCTGATATGCTAGGGAAAGGATACAGACTCCTGCTCTGCTAACCCAAGGAAACAACCGATAATAATTATTGCATAATTCGTCTCCTGATATAAGCGCGTCTGAATTAGTATCAACAGAAGCAATATCTACATCTAGCCCAACGTCGCGTAATAAAACGGGATATGCCTCGCACCCATTCAGCATATCTAAAACCTCTCGCCTCGTCAAGCTAGATTCTGGCGTAGGCTGTGGGCTGGGCGGAGAAGGAGGTTCTGCTCCACCAACTCTTGCTGGAATAAGGTGAAATTCAACCCTATTTGAGCCACTTGGTATGAATTCAACAAAAGATACGGCTCCAATCAAAATATTCTTTACTGAGATTATTGCTCCATCAGCTAATGTGTAAGATTCCCCTTCCGCCAACGAAGTAGTATATTCACCATTGACGATAAACTTAGCTACTTGATTAGCAGTAGCCACAAGATACAATGTTACATCATACTGTACCCCATTTAAATAATATGTTTTACTAGACCCTTCTGTTAAAATATCAGACTCAAACGATTGCCTCGCATCATTTGCCGCCAACCCGGCCCTATCCCTTCCGTTATTCCCAATCAAGCTTCCAATAACCAAAGCCACGAAAAGAAACGCAACCAGCAATGAAAGCCGCTGGTAATGCCGTTGGGCATTCCTGCCCGTATACCTGGGGAAATCCTTCCGTACTTTGTTTTCAAGGTTAACTTGTCTTCTTGCAATCTTTTTCATCGTAATCATTGATTCCTGGTAACCCCCCTATATAAAACTTTCTCCTTTGTAAAATGCTCCGTAAATGAATGCCTACTCCGAGAATTCCTTCAGCCCCTTCTGCCCTTCCTTCCTCTTCAAACTCTTATACGTCTCCCAGCTCTTCCGGAATATCTCAGGATACGCATTATAATGCTTTTTGATAAACTCCTGTGTTATGGGATCAGTCGCATACCCGCTTCCAAAGTCAATCCCGATCTCCTTCTTCAGCAATTCCACTTCCTTGTCCCGGGTAACCTTTGCAAGAATCGAGGCTGCGCTCACAACAGGATACCTCACATCAGCCTTGTGCTCGAGGATCAGCTCAGCCTTGACTGTGAGATTCTTCTTCACGAACCGCTTGAATTCCTCAATATTATTTGAGGGGCAGTCAATGTATGCCTTATCAGGATTCAGCTCATTGATCACTGCCGCGATGTTCACTCCCTCAAGAAGATTCAGGTTCAGGCTGTCTGACTCCAGTGCAGCATCAATCTCCTTCGGAGGCAGGACAATGATCTTATATCCGGAAACGCTCTTGATAATCTTGTCGTAGAGAAAGCTTCTCCTCTTTGGAGTGAGCAGCTTGGAGTCCTTGACCTTCATCCCTTCCAGCAGCTTAATCTCCGGCTCAGACGCTAAAACTCCTGCGATAACCATCGGCCCGATTACAGGGCCTCTCCCGGATTCATCAATCCCGCAAATCAAAACCATGCAGAGAGAAAAGGATGGTTTGTTTAAATAGGTGTCGATACGGGCTTCGGTGAAAATCAGGGCTGACGCCTTTTTTGCGAGGCCCTTAAGGATTGCCATAGACTGAGTTGAGGGGGTTGGCCCCTTCGGGGCTTCAACGATACATACAGGTGGACAGCGCAAGCCGAGCCGGCGGCAGCTGCGAAGCAAGATTTTCACCGGAGCCGATATGTCAAAAGAAAAAGGGACAGCAAACTGCCATCCCTATAGCGAGGGGTGGAATTCCCGAAGAACACAAGCGTGTTCACCATTTGAACCACCGACTTCCTCTGAGGTTTCCTCATCTGAGGGTTATGAGCCCTCCGAGCACTCCTGGCTGCTCCACCTCGCTATTGCCTCAATGAATCGCGCCCTCTTTATAAGTATTTTCATCGTCGCACTCAAATAAAAATATCTCCCCATAGAACTGATCATCAACAACAAGCCCGATACGGCATTGCTCCAGCAGGAAATCTGCAAACTCAGGAATTGCTCCAAGCTCCATCTCAGGCCGCGCAACAACAAAGCTCGGCGGGTCTTCTTTCATCTCAGCCACAAGTTTCCCGATATCCTGTATCCCGGAGGAGAAAATAAATGCATTGGTGTCAGCCCAGTTATGGTAAATCGGCCTGCCAGTCTCCAGACTCAGCGTGGATGCAAAAAGGACATCCCCAAAAATAGGTGCTTGGCTGTCAGAATGGGTGTTGATATAGTCCACAAACGGCTCAATCCTGATATCCAGGAAATCATATTTCCACAGGATATAATACGACTCTTTGGAATACCAGACAAATAAGCCAAGCAGCACAACCAGCAGAATGAATGAAGCGTGCTTCAGCCGGATCCGTTTTCCGAGCTGCTCTGCAAATTCAACTGTTCCTGCTCCGCCGAGCAGAGCAAGATACGGAAATATCATCATAAGGTAATAATCAAAAAAGATAGGCAGGGAGAAAATAAAACCCATATACACCACAATGATCCACAGGAACAAGCTGTTTTCCCTCAGCTTTTGCCGGGTGAGAAACAAAAGCCAGAGGAAAGGAGAAGCAAACAAAACGCCGTTTTGCCTGATCGTAGTGAGCAAAAACTCGATTGATACCCCCTCAACAGGAAGCTTCTTCATATGGTAGAAGAAAACCTGCTCAAGATATCCCGGTATAAAGGCCAGAGCAAGATTTGCTGTCCCGAAGACTGCCAGAAATCCAAGGAAAAAACGCAGGCTATCTGTCCTTTTCTTTACAAGCAAATACGTTCCAACAGCAAAGGTGATTGGAAGGGAATACAGCATCGTCAGCCCGGCCAATCCATACAGCATCCCTGCAAGGGCAGGCCTTTCTTTATGAAGGCAATAGAGCCCGATCATTGTCCACATGAGAGCTAGGTTCACTCCATACACACTAACTCCCATAACCGGGACGAGGTAGGTTGAAAGGTAGAGCAGGACGCTCACCACAGCAGCCTTAGAGCCAAATCTCTCTGAAACAAGCAGAAAGAGAAATAACGCAACGGCAATCTCGCTCACCGTCGCAATGGAAGTCAGGAGAACCATGTTATATCCAAACGCAAGATAAAAAAGGTAAATCACGCCCGCATGAAGTATCGGATGCGAGTTGAAGAAATCCCTGTACGGCACCTTCCCCTCTGCCATCAGCTTGGCCATCTCAAAATAGACAAAATCATCGCCCAGCAGGGTGTTTCTAAGCCCCTTTGACTCAACCGCAACAAAACTTACTATCAAAATCCCAAAGAGAAGCCATGCAACACCCTTCTTCATTCCTCTAGAGAAAATCAACAATGTTTATAAACATGCCAGGAAACCTTCTGCCTATGCCGAGGTCGCATAGTCTGGCCATTGCGGAGATTCTTCAGGAACCGTAAGATTGCTAGGCCAGTCCCGCAGACATCCTCTGTCCGAAAGGGCACGGGAGTTCAAATCTATTTCGGCTTGCCAAATGGCAGGAGCGAATAGTGACTTTCTCCCCCTCGGCGTATTATTCATTTCAGTCATATCCCTTCAGAATTGGAACACATGCGTGGCTGCGGCCTTCTATAAAATCGTCAGGGCCAGGCTCGCCAAGCTGTTCAATTATTTTTGCAACAAGCGAATTATAGGCCCTGTCAGGAAAAAACCTGCCCTCAGAAACCCCTTTGCTTCTTTGTATGCTGTAATATGTTGCATTCCACAGCCTCTCAATAAGTGCATTCGCAAATGTTTCCATCCTTTTAGACTCAGGGCCAGGATAGTAACTCTCGCTGACCTCTCCGCTTCCCCATCCCTTTCCAAACTTAGAGCTAAAACGCCCATCCCTTGTAAGCTGGAGATAGACCTCAAGATAGTAGTATTTCTCGGGCTTTTCCTTTTTTCCTTTTTTCCTGCTCATTGTATGCTTACCTGCCTCTAGCGATCTCTGTGCCGATATGCCTCGAACTTGTGGTTTTAACAACAGTTTTTAAAAATTACGATTCGTTATTAAAAGCTTCATACAAAGAAAAAAATAAAAGAAAAAGGGTTTTTACTCCTTCCTGAACATCCTGACTGCAACTACGACGCCAACAACAATCACGATGACGTATGCTAAGCCAATCAAGGCAATATAGCTCATGTTGCCGTTAAGGAAGCCAAGGCTTGGCGTCTCGCTCTCAGACACGGGCGGGATATAGGTAGGTAAAAGGACCTCTCCCATAATCGGTTCTTGTGCCTGCGGCGCAGTCACAACAACAACCTCTTCAGGTGTAGGCTGAGGAGCTGCTAAAACTGTTATGCTCTGAGTAGCAGTGTCCACCTTGTCTCCATCTTGGTAGCTTGCCTTGATACTGATGCTATATATCCCGGGCTCAACATTCTCAGGCCTGATGGTGTAGGCCCTGGTCATCGCGTTGTCCTCATCATCGATATCAGCGCTCATGCTGAATGTCTCCTTCTTGTTCAGCCCAAGCTCCTTGCTGGTGACTTCCAAAGTGACATCATCCTCATCCTCTTGGCCGATGTTAATGATGCCTAGGGTAAGGTCAGCAGACTTTCCGATCTGGATCTCAGGGCTTGAAAGCTCCTTTTTGTGGATGATGACCTTATGCTTCTCCTTGTCAACATTCAGCTGGAATGTCCAGACAAGGTCATAGTCAGTGTTGTTCTCATCGCTTGCCTCAACCTCGACATCAACGTCATACAACCCCTCGTCAATCTTTAGAGGAGCTGTGAATGAAGCCCGCTGGGTCTTTTCTCTGCCAGGCTTAAGGTCAAAGTCGCTGATTTCCTCTTCAAGATCTTCGCCATCATCAATATCCCGGATAATGACAGTAGCAGTAATGTCCTGGATATCTATATCCTCAGTGGTTGAAAAGAGGTTCTCAAACTTGAACTCCATCTTGATCGTGGATTGAGGCTTCACATCCGGGCCTACTTCATCTCCCTGGCTGACTGAGGAATCCTTGCTTCCATCAACCGTAACCTCAATATCACGAATATTTAATTTAGAATTGCTGATATTTGTCACTGTAACTGCGCTCGCAAGCGAAGCAGCCAGTATCATAAAAATGCTTAATGCCAATAGTAGCTTTTTGATTTTAACCACCCCAGTAGTTTTAAGTGTTTAGGGGTGTGGAATGTTTCACCATTTATAAACCTTTTGGTTTTTAATCATTTGAGAATAGTAACAAAAATTGGCAAGGCCTCACCAGCCATTCATCTCATATTTGATAAGAGTGAGTGCAAATATATGCGCCATCTTATTGAGAAGCTGGAATTTTTCCATGTCAGAAACTGATACCGCAGGGGAAGCCGTTGCATACCTGCTAGAGCCTCCTAACTTGCTTGTCCCATAACCCACCATAGCATCCATCTTCTTTGCTTTCACGATAAGGTCGATAGTCTCATTGTCCATATCCACTCCAAAGACAGTGGCTTGCCCAGCATCCTCTTGCCTGCCTTCATCCTGCCCATAAGCAATCTCCAGGCTGGCCACCCCGCTTCCCATATAGGAAAACAGCTCCTCATAGTTAATAGAGATTCCGCTGCCTGCTATCCCATACACAACCTCCTCAGGCCCGTATGCGACAGAACCCCCCAAAGCATCATTTTCCGGCTCTTCAGCCTCTATGATCTCTTCGAGTTCCTCTTTGTGCTCCTGGACTGCTCTGATGATTTCATCTACAGCAGAAGTATCTCTACGCCCTTGCTCTTCCTCCTGCAGTCGAATCTCCAGATTAAGATGTTGTCTTTTGTTCCTCAGCCTTTGTTTTACTCCCTTGCTGAAGATAAGCGTTTCTCTTACCTCTTCATGGATCTCTACGGATATCTTGTATATTGGAACCCCCTCCTTAATTGGATATTATATCCAACCAAAGGCCTTATATATAAATATTTGTTTACTCAAAGCCATGGTTGACAACCTTCCGAACTACTCCAGATTTGACGTTCTCCGCTGCTTCCTTTCTCTTCAGGACAGCCAATCACGGAAACACCTTTCAGGCTCCTTAGAAGTGGGAGAGGGCACGATGAGAACGCTCCTCAATATCCTCAAAGAGAAAGGACTCATAAGCTCCTCAGCCCAGGGCCATGCCCTGACGGCCTCTGGCATCCAGGTATTGAGCCAGCTGCATAGCGCATTTGATCTCAAAAGAGTGGACATACCCCTCTCCCAGTTTCAAAGCCTCAAAAAGGCAGCCTGCCATATAAAGAAGCCAGCAAGCCAGCCGGCAGTCGTCTCGCTCAGGGATACTGCTGTGAAAAACGGCGCCGATGCATGCCTGATCTTCCAGCAAAAGGAACAATTCCAGCTTTTCGGAGGCAGAAGGCAGAGAGAATACCAGGCCCTCTCCCAACTTTTCCCATTGCAAAAGAATCATCTCTTGGTCCTCACATTAGCCAACCAGCAGCGCTGGGCAGAGATAGCAGCATTGGCGGCCTCTGAGAAGATTGTAGATAGCATCAAACAATTCATGCAGCAATTATATAGCAAAGAACACAAATAACTGAACAATGGACGACGTTCTTTGCTTATTACGAACGAGCATGTATTGCTCAATTAATTATGCGAGTGAGTATAACTCTAATGCGAAAGGCTGCCGCCTGTTTCGTGGGACCCAGGCAGTTAAGTATGTTGTTTTTGGTCATGTTTTCCATCCTGAACGACCTTGAAATGTTACACTCAATCGTAACATTTATATACTTCTTGTTACACTCTACTGTAGCATGGAAATAGGAAAACTTACTGAATGGAACCCCTGGTGGGAAAAGAAGGAGTTTATAGAAGGGCTGAAAGGAAAGCCAAGGCCTAAATACGCGCATCTGACTAACTCTATAGACTTAAAGGAAATAACAGTAATAACCGGCGTCAGAAGATCTGGAAAGAGCACGTTGATGTTCCAGATGATTGACCATTTAATGAATGAAGGCACAGCTCCAGAGCAGATATTATTTATCAACTTGGAGGACAAGAAGCTCTTAAATGACTCACTGGATGATATATACGGATGCTACAGGGAAAACATAAATCTTGACAAGAAGGCCTATATTTTTCTTGACGAAGTTCATAGAAAAGAGGGATGGGAGTCATGGATAAGGAAAAAATACGACTTAAAAAGCAATGAAAAATTTGTTGTGTCTGGCTCTTGCTCGTATCTATTAAAAAAGGAATATTCAACCCTTTTGACAGGCAGAAACATAGCGTTTGAGGTTTTTCCTTTAAGTTTTGAGGAATTCTTGTCTTTCAAGGGCCTTGAGATAGATAAAGAGAAGCTTAAGAAAGGGATACTCCTGGAGAAGACAAAATTTTCTATACTAAAGTCCTTGAGAGAATATATGGCTCATGGGGGATTTCCAGAGATTTTTTTCAAGCCAAAACAATACAAAACCACGGTTCTTGAGCAATATTTCGATGATATACTCTACAAGGACATAGTTGACAGATATAACCTAAATGTGCAAAAGGCAAAGGATCTTGCATTATACTTTGCTGCGAATTTTACGAGTTTGGTGTCCCTGAGAAGTTTAAGGAATTCGCTTAGCCTGTCCTATGATGCAATAAAAGACTACCTCTCTTATTATAAAGAGGCGTTTTTGTTTTTTACTTTAGACTATTTCTCGTATTCTATCAAAGAGCAAAAAGCAAACGCCTCAAAAGTTTACTGCATAGACAATGGATTAAGAAACGCAGTCAGCTTTAAGTTTTCAAAAGATGAGGGAAAATTAGCGGAGAATCTCGTCTTTATACATCTAACCGCGGCAGAAAAGGAATTTTACTATTGGAGCGGCAAAGGAGAAGTGGATTTTGTCATAAAAAATAAAGACAACTCATTAACAGCAATAAATGTCTGCTATGCCGATGAAATTCCGGAAAGAGAGATTAAAGCCATGGAAGAGTTTAAAAATAAATTTAAGAAGGCAAAACGACTGGTGATAATAACTAAGGACACTGAGAAACATGAGCCAGGATTGTTGTTTACCCCTCTATGGAAATACCTGCTTCTTTAAACCACCTCCAGGCTTCCCTGCAGTTCCCCCTCCTTTTTTCCTTCATAGCAAAAAAACAGAAACCTATAAATACACTCCTTCTTGGTATCTTCCTCACTAGGGTTTAGTCTATCAAAAAGAGGGGAAATGCTTTTGCAGGCAAGAAGGGCTCAGGTAACCTTGTTTATTATAATCGGCATCCTGCTTCTCATCAGCATCGGCCTTGTCCTCTATTCAACGCAGCAGACCGCAAGAGTAGATGTTCCTGAGATTTTCCGGGAAGAAACCCCTGTCCTCTTCCAGCCTGTCAGAAGTTTTGTTGACAATTGCATCTCTTCGACAGGAGAAGCAGGAATTAAGAATTTAGGCGAGCATGGGGGGTATCTGAGCAGCGACCTCAGTTTTTCTGCAACAGCAGAGCCAACTGAAAGCGAAGGCGTAAGAACCTTAACCAACGAGCCGGCAAGCGCTGTCCCGTATTGGATTCACTTCGCAAGCACCAACACCTGCAGGCAAAACTGCAACTGCGCCTCTGAAAAGCCTCCTTTGAAAGGCCCAAATTCCATTGAAAGCAGGATCTCAGAATATGTTGAGCGGCAATTGCCTTCCTGCATTGATAATTTTAACATCTTTCGCAGCCAGGGATTTGACTTCCAGCTTCCCTCAGATGCAGACATCTCAGTAGACACAGATATTGGTGAAAACGATGTAACCATCTTCGTCACCTATCCTTTCCAGGCCAGGAAAGAAGAGCAAAAGCAGGATTTCGGCCAGTCTGTCATCAGGCTTCCTGTAAACCTCAACAGGACTTACGGCCTTGCAGAGTTAATCCTCAACACCCAGCAGAACTACTCGATAATTGAAAAATGGACAACATCTATAATCAGCACATTATCCCTTCCATTGGACCGCAACAGGCTTCCTCCGATGTCTGCATCGCAGTTCGGCCCAGGAAGCAGGGAAGAGCGATGGAGCAAGCAGCAGGTAACAGAGAAATTCCAGAGAGATGTGCTTCCTTACACGTCACTCCTTCAGGTATATCCTCTCCATAATTACCGGGATAGGGGAAGCACGCCGCTCCAGGCAGCAACCTTCCTGATCCATAACCCCTTCTTGAATCCTGCAAATCTTTTGCCAAATCCGCAAAGCCTGCAATTTGACGCGCAGTTTGCCAATTATGACGCAAATTTTAATTATATCGACTGGCCGATCTATTTTGACATTACAGGAAGAGGCGTGGAAGGAGACTCGATAGGGCCTGAAACAATATCCTCAGGTTTTTTTCCATTGATTGGCATCAGCAGGAGATACAACTTTTATTATGATGCCTCTTTTCCTGTAGTTGTCCAGCTGTATGATCCCGACGCATTCAATTCAAGAGGGTATAAATTTTATTTCGGCCTTGAGGCAAATGTGAGGGACAACAAGCCAATCAACTGCACAGGAAGCGGAAGAGTTTCTTCATACCCGCCTGTGGCAACAAATCTCTGCAGGCCAGCAGTTGCATGCGCTGATGTGAGAATTGAAGCAACAGACGCAAAGACAGCATCCATTATTGATGATGTTGCAGTAAGCTATGGCATAGAGGCTGAACAGTGCAGCATTAGCTCAACTGATGGAGCAGCCAATCTTCCTTCAGTGGCAGGGGGAACTCTTTCATTCTCAAAGGAAGGCTATGTGACCAATACAACGCGAGCAACTGTGCTCTGCGATGCAAACCGAGCAATAGATGCACGCTGTGAAGATCCTTCAGTCATCTGCTCAGGAGAAACCCTGCGGGTTGAGCTTGAGCCCTACCGTACGGTTAAAGTTATGGTTGAGAAAGCGAGACATATGCGTATTGATGGGAGCTGGCAGTTTGATTGGATCAAAGTCCCTCTTGAACAGTATGATTATGCTATGATCCAGCTCCAGCACCTCAAAGACGACCCCTCAGATCCTGATCTTGATCCTGTATTTGCGCTCTATAACGATAGCACAGGCCCAGTTGAGATCTCCATTGCTCCTGGAAACTACCAAATTGACATAGACCTCATGTACCAGCTTCCAAATGCCGAAAGGACAAATGTCGTATTCCAAGGACAAACCTATAAAAAGGATGGCGGCGTGTTTGGGGATGATGTCAGAGTAACGACTGAACCCATACCCTATGACTCTGATATGCAAATAGGGGGCGCTTACCGAACCTTCAGATTCTCTCCAGAGTTCCTTGACGATCGTGCCCGAGTCGACACCCCTATCCAATTTGGAGTCATTGCAAGCCCGCAGACCTTTGACAATCTTTACACAGACGACCACATACGAACAGCCGGGAAAAAAGAGGAATTCAGCAGCGACCATCCTGGCGAGGTTAGCATAGAATGAAACGGTTCCTTGCCCTCTTCATGAGCTGGCTTATCATCCTCTTGCCAGTCTCCACAGCAGCGATTTACGGATTGAATAACGGAGAGGTGAAGGGCAACGACAATATTCCAGGTTATGTCAGGAATTCCCAGGATCTCTTCAGCTTCTGGGTCTATGCCCAGCTTCCGACTGACCCAACAATCACCCCAGACCAAGTGCGCTTGCCAAGCGGAAGGCAGTTTGAGGCATGTGTGTTTGATGACAGCCATCCAGACCTTGGGTATCTCTGCAGCCTTCCGAATCAGGACTTCCATACCCTTCGTGTCTGCGATTCAGAAAATTTCCAGGTAGCACTCTATGATGACCGAGGAACGCAAACACGATATCAGGCAGATATACGCTCAGTCTGCGATCATCTTCCTCCAGAAATTGTCTCAATCTCAACTGATAAGCAATTGTACGCTGCTGGCGATACTGTCAGGATAACCGCTAACATCAGGGAGAACTCATCTACAGAACCCTCTGTTCGACAAAACGAATGTGTTGGTCTCAAGTCAGTAACAGTAAATGGAGTGGAACATGTCCTCAACAGGCCTCAAGGCAGATGCACTCTTCAGGAATCCTTCACTCTTGCTGCCTCTGACCTTGCAGACGGCCCTAACACAATTCCGCTTATCGCCAAAGACTACTTTGACCAGTCAGCAACAGCATCAGTCTCTTTCAGGGTTGATAAAACCCTTCCTGCATTCACTCTCCATGAGCTTCAAATCACAGAAGGAAATGCACCTGTTGTGTATTATGCTCCTATCCCTGTTGCTGTAAGCTTTAGCATCGACATTACCGAATCAGACTTGAATTCATCAAGCGTGGCAGCAAACCTTGCCCTGTTTGGCCTAGCCAATCAGCCCGTAACCTGCCAAGCACCAGTCAATGGTGTAACCAGATGCTCCTGGGCATTTCCCTATACCCTCACAGCAGTAAATTTCAATTTTGATATCCCAATCACTGTTTCAGATAATGCAGGGAATAGAGTCACTCAAAATATAGCCCTTACTCACGACTTCCAACAGGACACTCTTGGGCCGCGCATCTCAGAGCTCAGGATATTAAAAAACGGGCAGCCTCTTACAGGATGGTTCAGCCGAAGCATAAGCAGCGTCGATGTTTCTGTTGGCATCACTGATCCAGAAACCGGACTGAATATCAACTCTCTGGGTGCAAATTTGCAGGCGTTGAACCCCGTTTTGATAAATCCATCCTACAGTCCTGGTCCAAGCCCCTGCACACTGGCTGAAGGCGTATGGGAATGCACTTGGCGAGATGTTCTTATTGATCTGCCATCAGGACAGAATCAAGTTTCTATATCATTTACGGCAGCAGATAATGCAGGCCAGTCAACAACAACCCCTCTCTCAGCAACCTTAAA
Source organism: Candidatus Nanoarchaeia archaeon (assembly GCA_035290625.1). Lineage (NCBI taxonomy): Archaea > Nanobdellati > Nanobdellota > Candidatus Nanoarchaeia > Candidatus Nanoarchaeia archaeon. Next base: position 6,259 of record DATDTY010000013.1, on the reverse strand, counting down.
GATAGACGAAGAAGGCCCTCAGGCAGCAAGCCTTGTTTCAAATCATGTTGATGACGGAGCTGATCCAGGCGTGAGCTGGCTCGGCAGCCAGAATAATACCCTCACAGCAACCTTCACAGAAAACAACGCCATGAACTCTCAAATGGTGTTTCTCGACCTTTCTCCAATCGGAGGCTCAATCAGAGTTCCAGCAACCTCCTGCGATAACTCAACAACCAGCAAAACGTGCACCTGGGAAGGCGTTGCTGCAACCCAAGGAACAGGCGCAGTCACGCTTCGTTTCGCTGAATCAGCAGATGCGTTAGGCAATCCGCTCCAGCCCAACGAGGGATTTTCCTTCAGCATCGATAGAGAGCCTCCAACAGTATCTTCTTCCAGCTTCCGTACTGTGCAAACCTCTCAAAATTCCCTTACCACAGTCCCTACCCTCAACAGCGGCCTTGAGATCATTGCAGATGTCTCCGATAGCTCACTCATAACTGCAGTAACAGATTATTCAGGGCTCCAGCAAGGAGCAACAAGCAAACAGGCAGATTGTGTGGCAACAGCAGCAGGCTATCGATGCACCTGGAATCAGGAAATGCTCATCGACAGGCCAGGACCATTCGACGCCAACCTTATTCTGATATTTACAGATGTTGCAGGAAATGAGCACAGGGAAACTCTTCCAGTCAGAGTCTATGGAACAGGAGGACAGGCTCCTGTTGATTACTGGGATCTTGCAGTAGGAGAGCCTTCTCCCCATGGCATTGACCGCAGTTTAGTAACCTTTTACGATCCCTTTATCTGGTTCCCTATTACCCTGACTCCAAAACAGCAAAATGTTTTTCCTGTTGACATCCAAGTTGGAGACTGCTCTGGCCAGAATACGCTCCTCAGCTCTGAGAAGAATAAGCCTGAGATTGTTGATTTCAATTCAGTTGCAAACAGGCAGCCTGGACATTATCAGTTCTATCTCAAATACACAATGAAGCAAAGAGCCCCCGAATCTCCTGTTGTTCCTGTAACCTGCAACATCAACATCAGGACATTGGTGAATGATGAAACAGTATCAATAGCAGAGTCCCAGGAGGTTGCAGTTGAGATTCCCTACTACAACAATCCTTTAGGGAATGCTGCTGCAAACATTGACGCAGAGATTGAAAAAGCAAAAGACAGCTGGCTTGTCAAGGCAGAGTGGCTTGACATTGCAAATACGATCCTGAGATTTGCGCAAACAGTTTGCAGGTTCCTGTACAGATGGGAGCAGATTAAGCAAACCTGGGCTGCCATTACAGATGGATTCAAAAGCTGTTGTGCAACCACTTTCTTTATTTTTGGTGGGCCAAATAGCCCCTGCTGTCAAGCCCAGACAGCAGAAGCTGCAGGTCTTGAAGCAGGAAAGGAAACCTTCAAGAAACTTTACAGAGAGTCAGGGAATAAATGGTGCAAGCTCCTCAGCTGCCAAATGTGGAAGAAAGACTGGTTGGGCTCCGACTCTGATACACCTTATGGGTCCAATCAACGCCAGGTAACAGATAGAGAGCCAACACCCGAAAGCGATCCTTGGAGCACTAGCAGAATCCCAGAAGAAGGAGCAGGCGCGAGTTGGTATCAAAGGATCATAGCCTCTCCCTGGTTCCTCCAGAACCAGGCTAATAGCAGAGAAGACTACTTTGGAAATGTTGATCCTCAGGGAAGCCTTATCCTCAGCATAGCATTCCTCTGCCTTCCAGGGATCATCTTCAACCTCCAGAAGGCAAGGGCAATTGAATGTGAGTACATCGGCTGCTTGAAGCTTGCGAAGGACGGATTGCCCGTCAGCATCTGCTCAGAGCGCAAGAGCTATCAGCAGTGCAAATTTGTCTTCGGAGAGTTCTTCAACCTCATTCCCTTTGCTGCAGCCATCTCAGTTATTGCCCAGAACATACTCACCGCGCTTTCCAGCCCTCTCGCATTGGTAGGGTTTATAGCAAGTGGATCTTGCCGTATCACATGTGCAACACCGACACCTAACCCGATACCAGGCCTTTGCACTGCTTGTAGTTATGCAGATTTTTTGAATGTCTTCCTTGAGATCGGCTGCGACCTCGGCTTAGGAGGCTGCACTCCGTTCTGGCAGGATGCAACATTAGGAAATGAAGTCTGTGACAAGGCGTTGAGAGATGAAGAATAAACTAATAGCGTTGTTGGTACTGGTACTTATTTTAACAGGTACGCAAATCGCTCACGCGCAAACCTCTCAACCAAATGCTTACGATCAAATTATTGCAGCTGCTGTTTCAAGCGCGAATAGCGCATATCCGAACGCTGCTATTACTTCAGCAGAAATTAAAGGGATTATACAACAAGAATCGAATTTTAACCCGGCCGCCCACAATACTCTCGGTGAAGATAGCCGAGGTCTGATGCAGCTTAACTATGATTACTTCAAGCCAAATGGGGAGGGGTATTACCAAGTAGTTGACTCTTATAACCCAACCCAAAACATTCAAGCAGGAACCATGCATTATGCGCGTCTTGTCAGTCAGTATGGCGGAAACAGACCAAAAGCTCTGGCTGCCTATAACTGGGGAGAAGGAGATTTGAACCGAGCGCTTGGCCGGAACGGCGAGCGTTGGTATGATGGCATCCCTGCGGATACTAGGGCTTATATTCAATCTGTCCAAAATTATCAAACCAGCCTTCAACCGCAAGGCTCTTCAATACCTATAACTCAATTACAGGCTGAAACCTGGTATGTTCTCGGAGACGATGGGCAGTTTTACGCATCGGAAAATCTTCCTAGTGGTGTGCATGTGTACGGCTATGTTTCAGGAGCAGAAGCGCTACAGCTGGGGACAGAACCACCTGCAGCACAACGCCTTGCGCAAGTAATGATTAGTGCTAGAAACAGTCAAGGAGAAGAAATCCGTATTTTCAAAAATAATATCGCGAGCGAATCAGCTCTTCCAAATAATCTCTTTGTGTACCAGGATGCTAATGGGAATCCTTTAGGCTACGGTTCTGTGAGTTACCAATCTGCTCAGGCATCTACTGGTGCGCAAGCTGCTACCACCGTAGCTCCTCAACAAATCTTCTGGACTCATCCTCAAACACATGAGGTATATAACCTCGGGGAAAAAACGAAAGTCGGCCAACTCCTCCCCGGCACCACCAACCAATACTACTCCGGCCAAGATGTCTTCAGCTTTACTCCAATAGCAACAACCCAAATCGGCCGCAGCTTTACGGCCTATGATCAAGGAAGAAGGGGATTTAGTTATGTGGCGATAGGTGAAGGTGGAAGACCGACAAGCAGAGTATATATTATGCCGGATTCAAACCGTCCTCTTCAGAGCGATCAAAACGGAGTATTTACCATTCCAATCCCTGATGGAGAAGGCGAATCAGCAACCTTATTAGCTGATGGAACCTTCCACACACAAGACAACAGGTATGTTGCATATGTAACAGATATAGATGATACAATCATCTCAACAACTCCGCTTACCACCTATCGTAACGGCGCCATTTTAGGCCAGACCATTGTAAATGGTGAAGACAATTATTTCATCTACCCAGTTAATGACCAAGGCGCATACCAAGAAAGACAAGAATTCACCGGCACCTCAACACCAACTCCTCTCGGCAACACCTACTTCCAGCGAACTGATGCTGGTGTTACCACCTATTACAGGCTCAGCAGCAATGGCCTCCTTACCAGCAGCCAAACACAAGGAGACGAAGTCGGCTGGTGGGATTACTACTCAGCAGCCATAGGAACCTCCCTTGACAGGATCGGCTACATCACCTCAGGCTATAGAGGTCTGAATATCTTCTACACAGACCCTCAGCCTTTAATCGAGAACGAGCTCGTCACAGGCATCCTTGGAGGAATGGATGGCTGGGAATCATTGGCCTGCAGGCAGAAAGCAGTAGACAGCATTGATGCAGGAATTGCTTTTTCAGACACCCCAACAGGAGGAGCATCAGCCCATGTTGAGGCAACAAAAGTCCGTGTAACGAATTACAGCGCGCAACCTCCGCAATCCAGCTATCTCTACCGCGCAAGCTTTGGAGTTATCGGCGGTTCAGAAGAGAGAGGCTGCACGATTAATTTTGAGATCTGGCTGAAAGGAGATGCAGCAATACCGATGGTTACTGACACAGGAAACGCCCTGCCCTTCATGTATACTGCAACAAGGGATGGTGAAATTAACAGGGTTACAGACTCAAAATTCTTTGAAAGCGCAAGAAACTACAACCAGATCTGCATCAGATTTACAAGGCTTGATCCCCAAGTGATAGGCCCGCAGCTCAGCCCTTGCTTGATAGGCATCCAGGAAGGCTCTGAACTCTGCAGCCCTATTGTTGATTCAGAAGAGGTTGCGCTGCGTGAGGGAAACATCTGCTCCTCGTTATCAGACTTCCTTCCTGACTGCATGGCCATGCCTGAAGGCTCCGGAGGAGAAGGCCTTGGAGGCACTGAAAATCCTGAACGGACAACTCCTGGGCTGCAAGCTTCAAACCAGCCTGGGCTGAATGGGGATATTTAAGATGAAAAGCTCAATCCACTGGGCAGAATACAAAAGAAGCTTCAGCATCAGCAAATCATTTCTATTGTTGATTCTGGCGAACATACTTCTTCTTGCAAGTATTGTTGCAGGCGTGAGTGTATTGAATGCGGAAATTGGAAATGCCTTCCAAAAGCTTCCGGAAGTTCCAGATTTTGAAAAAGAGCTCTCTTTGGGAGAGATGCAAATTCTTCAGTCTCAGTTTGAAGACTCCATAGGCAGAGCTGAGCAGCTTTTCTGGATAGCAGGCGTATCAGCATTTATCCTTATCACCCTCTTTACAGCAGCAATCCTCCTGCTCCTCTTCCAACCAAAGAAATTTATTCTCCGTTTTATCATTCTAAATATTTTTTGGTATGCAGCCTGGGCTCTGCTTGTTGCAGCAGTCTTCCGCTACACTTCTCAGCAGCAGATCCTTTCCATCATTCTTGGAGGCGTCTTCCTCTACACCACGCCCATCTTCAGTGTCTTAAGCACGAAGGAAAAAATCCCATTCAAGAAAACCTTCTCTCTTGCAATCACCAGATTCCCCTCCTTAATCCAGCCCTTCCTCTTTGCAGCACTCACCCTCATCATCAGTTTGGGAATCCTCCTCTTGTTATACTTCGCCCCTCCATTGATCTATTCCATTGCAACAACAGCAAGCCTTGTCTTGTATCTGGCGTGGGCAGAGAGGTTTGTTTTGCTAAGGATTGCTGCGTTCATCAAGAAGCCCTAACTTTTGCTTGAAGACCATAAAATCAGGATTGTATAACTTCCAGTAGTCCTTGTTAATCTCCCTAATCGCAGGGGCTCCCTTCAAAGGCCCATATTTTGTAAACGCAAGAATTTCCAGAATAATATCTTCCGCAGAAGCAACTTCATGTCTAATGAGATGGTTGGGATTCTCAGGAGTACACGCGAGTTCAGCTTTCTTCATGAATTGCAGCACAGCCTCTTTCGCCTCAGCGAGACAGCCAGCGCATTCAGCCGCATCCGATATCTTAACTGCATAGTCTTTTAGCGAAAGCGCGAGATGCCGATAATCCTGATGGCCATGTTTTCCCAATTGGATGCTTTCTTTGTACTTTTCAATGGACTTCTTCAAAGCCCATACCTCGAGTTCCTCATTCACTCCATCATTCTGTCTGAGCTTTACGATTCTGTGGTACTTCCAGCCGAGGTGGCTGGTTAGGAACTGTTTTTCGCTTTGCACAAGTTGTTTACCCATGCCCTCCTCATACTGATCTAGGATATCATACATTCTGGAAGCAATAATGATATACATAAAGACGCCCGGGAGCGTGTCCTGTTCAACTCTGGCATCTCGCTCAAATTCAATTACCTTATCGAGAAGGCGCCTCTGCTCATCGGAATGGATATTATGATTCTCTCCGTTAAGGAAAGAGCATAGTCTCGTGTCAAATCCCCGGTATATCAGCCCCTCCGTTATTAAATCCCGATCTTGCTCTGTCACAAACGTTTCCAGCTGGTATGCCCCAATAAGGATTTTGACAAAGTTCTCAATAGCAGGCTTGTTTATAGGGCCTCTTCTATGGGACTTTAACAGTTCCTGATTGAACCGCAATCGTTCTTCCAAAACATCAACATCCCTATGTAGAGCGCTGAGCTCCTCCTCCCACCCCTCATGCTGCTGCTTAAACTGCTTCTCAAGCAGCCCAAGCTCCTTCTGATGCTGCTCAGTAACTTCATTAATCTTGCTCTCCAAATCCTGGGCTCTTCCT